>NZ_JAEPRP010000012.1:0-77830 GCF_016652895.1 Ensifer sp. SSB1 | reverse complement strand
GGTGGGAAAACAGAAGGAGGGACAATTAACTCGCTGGCGGCTGCGCGCTAGATGCTTCTTTCCGCTGGACCGAAACATATAGCATATTAATTTACTAGATTTAATTGATAACTGCGACGACCGTCGTACCATAGCCATCTGATTTTCGAAGGAAGGCTCTCATGACGATGAAACTGAAACGGCTTGCGTTCACCCTCGCGACGCTCGCAGCCACTGGCCTGACACACGTTTGTGCCCGCGCCGAAGGCTCGGCGCCGGTAAAAGGCGGGACGCTGATCTATCTGGAGCAGCAGGCCCATACCAACCTTTATCCCCCGGCAGGCGGCTTCTATCCGAACGGCGGGATTCTCAATCAGATCACCGACAAGCTGACCTATCAGAATCCAAAAACGCTGGAGATCGAGCCCTGGATCGCCGAGTCCTGGACGATCAATGCAGACGCGACCGAATACACGTTCAAGATCCGCCCCGGCGTCACCTTCTCCGACGGCACGCCTCTCGACGCGGCAGCAGTCGCGAAGAACTACGACGTTTTCGGTCTCGGCAACAAAGCGTTGAAGCAACCGGTTTCCGAAGTCATCAACAACTATGAGCGCAGCGAGGTCCTCGACCCGCTGACCGTCAAATTCTATTTCAAGCGTCCGTCGCCGGGCTTCCTGCAAGGAACCTCGGTCATCGGTTCCGGGCTCGTTGCCGCCAGCACGCTTGCGCTACCCTTCGAGGAGCTTGGCGATGCGACCAAGATCATCGGCTCCGGTCCCTTCGTGGTCGAGAGCGAAGCGATCGGCAAGGAGCTGCAGCTCAAGGCGCGCGAAGACTACGTCTGGGGTCCGGCGAAACTCGAGCATCAGGGCCGCGCCTATCTCGATGGCATCACCTATATCATCACCGGCGAAGACAGCGTGCGCATCGGTGCGCTGCTCGCAGGGCAGGCGGATTTCATCCGTCAGGTCCAGGCCTATGACGAAAAACAGGTCGAGGCGCAGGACTACCAGATCTACGCCCCATCAACCCGCGGCGTGAACAACAGTGTCGTTTTCCGCCCGCACAATCCGCTCGTGGCTGACGTCAAGGTGCGCCAGGCGCTGCTGCACGCAACAGATGCCAACGAAATCGTCACGACGCTGTTTTCGGCCAACTATCCACAGGCGACCTCGATCATCGCGTCGTCCGCGCTCGGCTACAAGGATGTCTCGGCAAAGCTCGCTTTCGACCCCGAGAAGGCAAGGACGCTGCTTGATGAGGCGGGCTGGTCGACCGGCCCCAACGGCCTGCGCCAGAAGGACGGCAGGGAACTCGTGCTGACCGCGTATGAATCCCTGCCGCAGCCGCAGAACAAAGAGACGCTGCAGCTGGTTGCACAGCAATGGGGCAAGGTTGGTGTGAAGCTCAACGTGCTTGCCGGGGATAGCGGCAGCAGGACGGTCGATGATCTCGACCCGCTAAAGACACCGGTTTCGCCGGCGATGGTCGGACGTGCCGACCCCGATGTGATCAAGAGCCAGTATTATCCGAAGAACCGTGACGTGCTGCGTCAGAAGGGTGGTCTCAGCGACAAGGTCCAGGGCTTCGTCGACGACAAGCTGAACGGCTTGCTCGACGCACTGGCCTCCGAGCCGGATCGGGCAAAGCGCCTGGCGATCGCCGGTGAGATCCAGGACTATGTCGTGGACCAGGCCTATGCGATCCCGATCTTCGAGGAGCCGCAGGCTTACGCCGGTGCGCCTTACGTCCAGGGCGTCGCCTTCGAGGCAGTCGGCCGTCCGAGCTTTTACAGCACCTGGCTCGCCGAGCATTGATCGACCCGCGGCCACCGCCGTTGCGGTGGCCGCCACCCCTGAAATCCGCATGCAGAGGAATGGATCCATGTCCGCCTATTTGCTCAATCGCGTCGGACAGGCGCTTTTCGTCCTGTGGGCCGCATTCACGATCTCCTTCGTGTTGCTGCAGGCGATGCCCGGCGACGCGATCCTCATCAAGTTTCAAAATCCCGATCTCGGACTGAGCGCCCAGCAGGTCGCAGAAATCCGTGCGTCCTATGCTGCCGACAGCCCCGTGCTCGTTCAATACGTGCAGACGATCGGCAAGTTCCTGACCAGCGATTTCGGCTACTCGGTTCAGGCGGGTGTGCCTGTCAGCCGTCTTCTTGCAGCGCATCTGCCGGCAACCTTGAAACTCGCCACCCTTGGCTTTCTCCTCGCTTCCGTGCTGGCGATCCTCATCGCCTTCCTCTCCAGCCTGACGCCCTTTGCCTGGCTTCGCGGCCCGCTGCAATCGGTTCCTTCGCTCTTCATCTCGATCCCCACCTTCTGGCTCGGGATCATGCTGATCCAGATCTTCTCCTTCCGCTTGAAGCTCGTTCCGGTCATCAATCCCGGACCCTGGCAGGAGTTGATCCTACCTGTCGTCACGCTCGCGGTACCGATCTCAGCACCGCTCGCCCAGGTGCTTGTGCGCAACATCGATGAGGTGATGACGCGGCCTTTCGTCGGCGTCGCTCGCGCCAAAGGTGCAACCCGCCAGTGGTTGCTCTGGCGGCATGTGGCGAAGAACGCGCTCCTCCCGACGTTGACCATTGCCGGCGTACTCTTCGGCGAATTGATCGCCGGGGCCGTGGTGACGGAAACCGTCTTCGGGCTCAACGGCATCGGTGGTCTTACCGAGCGCGCCGTCGGTAATCAGGACGCCGCCGTCCTCCAGGCCATCGTCGTGCTCTCGGCGCTCGCCTTCGTGATCATCAACCTTGCCGTGGATCTGCTCTACCCCGTGCTTGATCCGCGCCTCAGGACAAAAGTCGGAGCTGCCGCATGACCACTTTCGATACGCTTCACGATGACATCGCTTCGGATGCTATGCGGAAATCTGACGGGCGACGCGCTCGCACGGTCTCGGCGCTGCGCCGCGTGCCTGCAGGGTTGGCCCTGTCCTGGCTCATACTGGCAACGGTTTTTCTTTGGGCGGTCGCCCCCTCGCTCTTCACAGCCTACAACCCGCTCGAGGGTTTGGGCGGGGCGCAGTTGAAGCGGCCGAGTGCAGAACATCTGCTCGGGACGGATGCTCTTGGGCGTGACCTTTACGCGCGCATCGTCCATGGTGCCGTGCATTCGTTGACGGGCGCCTTTGTTGCCGTTGGCCTCGGCCTGATTGTCGGCACCGGGCTCGGCGTGACCGCCGGCTCCGTCCGGCGTCGCCTTGATGACGCAATCATGCGGCTTGTCGATGTCTTCCTGTCGATCCCGCCGTTGCTGCTTTCGCTCAGCATTATCATCCTGCTCGGCTTTGGCACGGTGAATGCGGCGATTGCCGTCGGCGTCACCTCGGTCGCGGGCTTCGCCCGATTGGCGCGGGCCGAGGTCGTTCGCGTAAGGCGCAGCGACTATGTCGAGGCGGCCTTTGGCAGCGGCGGTACCTTTGTATCGGTCCTCTGGCGGCACATCCTTCCGAACTCGCTCACGTCCGTCCTCGCCTTCGCATCGCTGCAGTTCGGCTCGGCAGTGCTGCAGATCTCGACACTCGGATTTCTCGGCTATGGCGCGCCACCACCGACACCCGAGTGGGGTCTGCTGATCGCGGAAGGTCGCAATTACATCTCGACGGCCTGGTGGCTGACAACCGCGCCCGGCGTCGTGGTCGTTCTCGTCGTCCTGGCTGCCAACCGGATCAGCCAATCCTTTGGAAAGGCCGCAGCATGACCATGATTCCTCAACACGTACCGCCCGTACTCGAAGTCGAAGGCCTATGCATCGCCTATGATGATGGGACCACGGCTCGCCGCGCCGTCCACGACGTCTCGTTCCGCATCAATCCCGGCGAGGTCGTTGCGCTGGTAGGAGAATCCGGCTCCGGCAAGACGACCACGGCGCAGTCGATCATTGGCTTGCTTGCAGCAAACGGTTGTGTGGAACGCGGAACCATCAAGCTCAACGGAACCGACATTGCCCGTTGGACCGACCGGCAGCTGGAAGCGGTACGTGGCGCCAGGATCAGTCTTGTGCCGCAGGATCCAGGGAACTCTCTCAATCCGGTCAAGACCGTTGGCGCGCAAGTCGGCGAAATCTTCCGGATCCACGGAGCTCTGCGCCCTGAAGAGATCAACGAGCGCGTCGTTGCCCTTCTTGCCCGTGTCGGTCTCAGCGAACCGGCATTGCGGGCGCGACAATATCCACACGAGCTCTCAGGCGGCATGCGCCAGCGCGTGTTGATTGCGATTGCCATCGCCCTGAGGCCGCAACTGATTATCGCCGATGAGCCAACGAGTGCGCTCGATGTCACCGTGCAGAGGCGCATACTCGACCTGATCGATGAGTTGCGAGCCGAGTATGGCACTGCCGTCCTATTGGTGACCCACGATCTGGGCGTTGCTGCCGATCGCGCCGACCGGATCGTCGTACTCCAGAACGGGAAAATCCAGGAGCAAGGTGCTGCCAGTGTTGTGCTCGCTGCGCCGCGCAGTCCTTACACGCGACAATTGCTTACCGCTGCACCGTCGTTTGCCGCGCCGGTATCCAGGCCACCTAAAGTCCGTTCGGGCGTTCAGGGCGATATTGTCGTCGTCGACGGTCTTGTTCGCGAATTTGCGGGCGTGGGCAAGAGCCGGTTTCGCGCGGTCGACGGTCTCAGCTTTCGGGTTCGTCGCGGATCGACCCACGCGATCGTCGGCGAGTCCGGCTCGGGAAAGACGACGACCATCAGAAGTATCGTTGGTTTCGACAAACCTACCGCTGGGCGGATCGAGATCGACGGTACCGATCTCTCGCGTCTTGCCGGAGAAGATCTCCGGCAGTTCCGCCAGAAGATTCAGCTGGTCTACCAGAACCCCTACGGATCGCTTGATCCGCGCCAGAGTATCTTGCAAATCGTGGCAGAGCCGCTGCTCAATTTCAGCCGGCTCAGGCGCGCTGACCGCGAGGAAAAGGCGAGGGCGATCCTCGCGCGCGTCGGGTTGCCCGAAGACGCGCTTTCGCGAAGGCCGCATGCGCTTTCCGGAGGCCAGCGCCAAAGAGTGGCCATCGCCAGGGCACTTGTGCTCGATCCTCAGGTGGTGGTGCTGGACGAGGCGGTGTCTGCTCTCGATGTGAGCGTCCAAGCGCGCATTCTCGCGCTCCTTCAGGAGCTGCAGAGCGATCTCGGCCTGACCTACCTCTTCGTGTCCCACGACCTCGCCGTCGTGCGCCAGATATCCGACACCGTCTCCGTCCTGAAGGATGGGCGCCTCGTCGATGGTGGCACGGTCTCAGAGGTCTTCGAAAATCCCAGCAGCGACTACACCCGCGAACTTATCAACGCCATTCCCGGGCAAAATCGCCGGGCTGCGGCCTGACGCGCTGACACCACAGATAGGACTGACCATGACAGAGACGACACCACGCAAGCGCCTTGGCTTTTTCACGCGCCTCCTCGACGACGTTCCCGCCGGCACCCGCTATTACTACGCCAAGGAGCAGATTGTGACGGCCGAACGCTTCGGCTTCGATACCGGCTGGGTGGCGCAGCATCATTTCCATGCCGATGAGGGTGGTTTGCCGGCGCCTCTGGTCTTTCTCGCGCACGTGGCCGCAGAGACCACGCGCATCCGACTAGGCACAGGCGTCATAACGTTGCCACTCGAAAACCCGATCCGGGTGGCCGAAGACGCAGCGGTTCTCGATCTGCTTTCCGGTGGTCGGCTAGAGGTCGGCTTTGGAACCGGTGGAACGCCGTCATCCTTCACGGCTTTTGGCCTTGAAAGTGCGGAACGTGGCGCAGTCTTCGGTCGACATCTGCAAACGGTACTCGATGCCTGGGCCGGCCGCGCGCTCGCCGGCGGCGACCGTCTCTATCCCGCAGCGTCGCAACTGCTCGATCGCA
Organism: Ensifer sp. SSB1; assembly: GCF_016652895.1. NCBI lineage: Bacteria > Pseudomonadati > Pseudomonadota > Alphaproteobacteria > Hyphomicrobiales > Rhizobiaceae > Ensifer > Ensifer sp. SSB1. The sequence goes on along the minus strand of NZ_JAEPRP010000012.1, from coordinate 71,983 downwards.
TCTGGCAGGCGACCTTCTCGGTTGCAGGCGGTGAGCGTGCCGGTCGCGCCGGCGACGGCTTAATGCTGTCGCGCACGCAGCCGCGGCCGCAAGAAAGCCCGAACGCCTCGCTGGCGGAACTGCAAAACCCGATCATCGACGCCTATCTGCACGCGCTTCCCCCCGGTCGCGCACCCCGCATTCTCGGCTCGCGTAGCCTCTTTGTCGCCGATAGCCGGGCCGAAGCGTTGCGCCTGGCAGAGATTGGGCTGAACCGCGGCGCGGAGCGCCTGATCGCCGCCGGCCACAAGGTTGCGGGCAACTCCCTTGCAGATCTGATTGCCGCATTCGACGTCCATGTTGGATCGGTCGACGATGTCATCGAAAGCCTGCGCAGTGACGAGACGCTCGAGCGCGTCACCGACCTTGTGTTCCAGGTCCATTCCGTCGATCCGCCGCACCCGTTGATCCTGCGATCGATCGAGTTGATCGCGACCAAGGTCGCGCCGGCGCTTGGCTGGGCGCCGCAAGAGAAGTTCCACGCGCGCCGCTTCGGCGCCGTTGGCTGAAGCTGATACCCCCAAAGGAGACCTAAATGACCCAAGTGTCGCCAGACATCATCGATCTGCTAGCCGGCATCACGCCCGGATCGAACCTCGACCGCGTACGTGCCCAGCGACCGGAGACGCGTGAACAGGCGCAGCAAACCTACCTGGCCCTGTTTCAGCCCAAGACAGTCGACGACGCTTCCCTGGTGGAGCGGCAGGCGGTCGCGGGCTTTGTCGCCGGGCTGCACCGCCAGGCGGATATCTACGAATTCTACGTCAATCCGCTTGAGGAAGGTGCTGCGGGCCGTTGGCTTGTCGAGATACTGAAAGCCGAGATTGGGGCAGGACAAGCGGTTGGACCCTATGGCAGTTTCCCTGAGGGGCCGCTGAGCGCCGAAAGCCAGGCAGGTCCCAATTACCGCGTCTCGGACACCCATCGCGAAGTGCTGGGCGAAAAGCTCTCCGCAGCGTTTGAACATGCGCATCTGCTGGTTTTCCGCCCGCGCGAGGCAAGCCCGCAGGCGCTGCAGGCGCTCCTCAATGCCGGCTGGACGACGGATGGCGTCGTGACCCTGTCACAGCTTGTTTCCTTCGTCGCGTTCCAGATCCGGGTGATCGCCGGGCTCAGCCTTCTTTCCGCCGCGTCGAAGCGCGCTGCCGCATAAGCCACCGAAAGGACCTGAGACAATGACTGAGCTTGCCATTATCCCCAACGTGGAAAATTCTCCGGTGAACTTCACGCAGGCCGAGATCGGCTGGACACCGTGGCTCCAGCCCTTGGCGGAGGACGACCTCACTGAACGACATCTCCGTGGGCTCGTCGAAGCTGCGCGTGCCAAGTCTCCCTATTTTCGCCTGCTGGTGCGCGACCCCGAGGTACTGGAAGCCCGCACGAGGACGGACAAGGATATCTTCTACAATACCCGCACCGGGTTGCCACGGGCTGAGCGAGAATTGGCGGCAACGGCCGCTTCCCGCTCAAACGGCTGCATCTTCTGCGCGTCTGTCCATTCGCGTTTCGCGTCTCACCATTCAAAGCGCGGCGACGACGTGCAAAAGTTGCTGGATGAGGGGGTAGGTGCGGATCTTGGCGATCGCTGGAATGCGATTGTTGCTGCATCCGTCGCACTGACCGCGACGCCGTCAGTCTTCGCAGAGGAGCACATCGCGCGGCTGGCTGCAGTTGGGCTTGATGAGTTGGAAATCGCCGATGTGATCCACGGCGCCGCATTCTTCAACTGGGCGAACCGTCTGATGCTGTCCCTGGGGGAACCCACACCCGCGAATTGATCACCGCCGGTTCAGCCGGCTGAAGTATTCGCCAGAAATAGCAAAGCCCGCAACCTCGACAGAGGTTGCGGGCCTTTTCATCGATAAGATCGGATTAGAAGTTGCGCTGCAGGCGGACGAAGCCCGAAACGTAGTCGCGGTCGGTCGTAGCCCGCGGGTCGCGAGACCCTCGGTGATCGCGTAATCGAGCGTTACGCCAGCGCGCCACTTGTCGAGGTCGTTGTTGAACTCCGAACCGGAGCGCAGGCTGTCCCAGTACTGGACGCCGGGGGTGATCTTTAGCTTGTCGGTGGCCTTGAAGGCGTACGAAGCTGCAACGGTCCATTCCGAAGCGTTCCAGTAAGCGTTCGGGTCCGAAGCCCAAACACCAGCAACCTGGAGGACGCCCGGGCCGAGGTCAGCCGAGAGCAAGCCGCGGATCGCGCCTTCTTCGACTTCAGAGTCGTAACCGCCGAGCAGGTCGAAGGAAACGCCGCCGACCGAAGCCGAAACGATTGCTTCAACGCCAACGCCGTTCGGCTTGGTGGAGAGACCTTCGAGTTCGTCGATGGCGATACCAGCCTGGAACGAACCGCAATCATAGAGGTAGGCGATCGAGTTTGTTCCCCGGAACTATCGAAAATCGCTTGATGGTCAAAGCCAATGGTTGCACCTGGTCGGCGAATTCGGGATCGTTATGGCGATCCACGGCATGTTGCATGCTCTGTCGGAGATTTTGAACGTGCCGGATATGTATTGCCTATCGTATTCGCAGGCCGGCGAAGCTCCCTACTGCGTCGTCGCAACCGGCGGATCGGCGCTGCGTCTGACGACTTTGCCTTCCTCAGCCTTGTAGAAGAACTGGCTTGAAACGAGCCATCCCTTCAATGGTCGAAGTGGTGGAATACACGTCAGCAGCATGAATGGGCCTGTCACCAGCAAATGCACCCAAAGCGGTGCGCTGTACTGAACCTCAAGCCAGACCCCGAGAAGCACGCTCGGGACGCAGGCAAAGCAGATGACGAAGAAGGCCGGACCGTCGGCCGGGTCCGCGAAAGAATAGTCAAGACCGCAGACTTCGCATTCCTTGCGCATCTTCAAGAACCCTTCGAAAAGGTGTCCCTGGCCGCAGCGCGGGCATCGACCGCGCAGCCCGGTCTGCATCGGTGGGAGGGATGGCCACTCGTGATCCGAAGACATCGTCGTTCCTTTCAGGCGTCGGTTTCGGCGCGCTCTTGAGCCTGCGCCGATGTTGCCTGGGTCTGCGGCCAGCCAAGCAGGCGCCGCCTCAGGTCTGGAGGATTAGGCGCCCGAAAGCATACATTGTCAATTTATTGTATGCATACATTGCTGCGACAATTTCGCCCGCAGGAGATATCCATGTCGTCAAACCACGAGGCTTGATGCGGCGGGGGATTGGCCGAGGAGGTCGGCGATGGTCGACAGGCTGCGGCGCAGGTCTTCTTGGGTCGCGGCCGCACCAAGGCCCAAGCGCACGGCTTCCGGGGCTGCCCTGAGCGCAAAGGCGTCGCTTGGAACAACTGCGATGCCCGCGGCCTGCAGTCGACCGCTGAATTCACCGCGCGTCCAGGGTTGCGGCAGTCGCAGCCAGACGTGAAAGGCATGCGGGTCCGATATGGCTGCGCCCTTCGGGAGGATGCGGTCGGCGATCTGTTGCCGAACGTTCGTTTCAGTGCGGATCGCGCCGAGGACAGCATCGGCCGTTCCATCCTCGATCCAGCGGGTCGCGATTGCGGCTGTCAGCGGTGAAGCCAGACCAGCAGTCGCCCGGATGGCGCCCTCGGTTCGGACCGAGCTGCGGGTGTCTGGAACGACGAGATAGGCAACGCGCAGCGCCGGCGAAAGGCATTTCGCGAGGCCGCCGATGTAGTAGACAAGTTCCGGCGCCAGCGCGGCAATTGCCGGCGGCGGCGCCACGGGAAGGGCGCCATAGGCGTCGTCCTCAATGATCGGTACGCCATGTCGCCGAGCGATCGTGACGATCGCCTCACGGCGCTCCAGCGAGAGCGTGGCTGTCGTTGGGTTATGCAGCGTCGGGTTGCAGTAGAGAGCCTTTAAAGCGTGCCTTGAACAAATTTCGTCAAATGATTCGGGAATCAGCCCCTTTTCGTCGATCGCTACCCCCAAAAGCGTGATGCCGAGATGGGCGGCGAGCGCGCGAAGGCCGGGGTAAGCGATGGCTTCGGCGCATATGGTGTCGCCCGGCTTTGCCAGGCTGGTGAGTACCGCAAGGAGCGCGCCTTGCGCTCCGGGGCAGACCAGCATGCGTTCGACCTGCACCTCACCCAGGCGCGGCCCTAGCCAGGTGGCGCCAACGGCTCTGTTGTGTAGGGTACCGGCAGGGGCCTGGTAGCGCATCAGAAGGTCGAGCCCGTGCTCGGCATGGAGTGCCGTCATGTCGTCCCAGAGCCTTGCGGCGAGCAGATGATCGTCGAAGAGCGGTGGCAGGTTCATGCTCATGTCGACAATGCCGCTGGTGGCGGGGCGAGTAATCCGCGAGCGCCGCGCCTTGACGTAGGTGCCCTGGCCGACGCGGCCCTCGACGAGGCCGCGATGTCTTGCTTCGTTGTAAGCGCGGCTGACGGTCGTGAAATCGATCGCAAGTGCCTCGGCGAGCACGCGTTGCGGCGGCAATCGCATGCCGTCCAAAAGGCGTCCGTCGGCGATGTCTGCGGCAATGGCGTCTGCAATCGCGAGATAGAGAGGACCATCTGCCTTGCGTATGGTGGGGCGCCACGAGATCTGCAAGCGTTCGTCGTTCATTACAGCAATATCCGACGTTTATGATTGTATGGATATTGCATGTTTTTGCGTCGTCGGCAAGCAGATGCCTGACGCTCGACGCCACAGCCCGCACGAACGGCTTAGCGCCGCTATTGTCTGACTGCAGTCGCCGTTGCCAATAGAACGCCGAATCCCACCAGCAAGGCTCCGAAAGTGCGGTCGATCCAGTGCCGCAGTCGAAGCAGGCGAACGCGCACGATACCGGTCGAGAAGAACAGCGCCACGAGGGTAAACCAGACGACATGTGCAGCCGCGATGAAGCCGCCATAGCCGACTTGAACAATGAGTGGTGTCGTCGGCTCGACGACCTGCATGAAAAGGCTGACGACAAAGACTGTCGTCTTCGGGTTGAGCGCGTTGGTCAAGAACCCGGTGCGCAGAGCGCCGAGATCGGAGAGTTCGCAGGCAGCAGTATCTTGTGGCCCTTCTGTGGGTTTTGCCCGCAACATCTTCAGGCCGAGCCAGACCAGATAGGCGGCACCGCCAAACTTCAGAACGCTGAAGAGCACGATCGATTGCCGGATGATCAGGCCGACACCGAGAATGGTGTAGCCGAGATGGATGCAGACGCCGGCGCCGATCCCGAGCGCCGTCAAGACGCCGGCCCGCCGGGACAAGAGAAGGCTATTGCGCGTCACCATCGCGAAATCGGGCCCAGGGCTTATGACAGCCAAGATCGTGATGGTGACTACTGCTAACAGTTCGGTCATTGCTTTTCTCGCTCGTTCCTTCGATGCTGCTCCAGACGTAAGCGACAATCGGGTCGGCGACTAACGATGATTCCTAACATAATTGGTGAGCACAGATCACAGATCGATGCTGTTCGTCTCCCGCCTTTGGCAGCGCTCCGCTGCTTCGAGGCGGCGGCGAGGCTGGAGAGCTTCAGCCGCGCTGCGGACGCCCTGCACTTGACCCATGGCGCGATCAGCCGGGCAGTCCGTGTCATCGAGGACGAGTTGGGGGTGGCGTTGTTCGAAAGACGAAGCCGCCGCGTCTTCCTGACAGATGCCGGCCGCAAGCTCGCCACTGCTGCGCGCGAAGGCTTTGCGCTCGTTGAAACCGCGGTCCGGGAGATTCGGGAAGAGGTGAGGGCGCCGGCGCTCGTGGTCTCCTGCGAGCCGACGCTTCTGATGCGTTGGCTCATACCGCGGCTTCCGGACTTTCAACAGCGGCATCCGGATGTTTCCATACATCTCGTTGCCGGCGGCGGTCCGGTAACGCTGGGGCGCGGCATCGACCTCGCGATTCGGCGAAACGACTTCGTGCGAGCCGAGGCGGTCCATGCAACCCCACTGTTTCTCGAGCGCACCGGCCCGGTCTGTCGCGTCGATAAGGTCGCAGACTATTTCGACCGACCCGATGCAGGGAGCCTGTCGAAGCTGCGTGCCGAGGCGGTCCTTCTGCATTCGCGTAGCCGCCGGGACGCTTGGGAAACCTGGGCAGGGCTCGCCGATTGCCGCACGCTCGGGCGACGCTCGCAAAGCTTCGAGCATTTCTACATAAGTCTTCAGGCCGCGGTCGCCGGAATCGGTGTCGCGATCGGCCCCTGGCAGCTTGTTCGCGCCGACGTCGAGAGCGGCATTCTGGCCGCGCCCGTGGGATTTATTGAGGACGGAACGTCCTATGATCTGCTCGCGCCAGCAGCCATTGTCGAGCAGAGCGCTCAAGGCAAACTGCGTGACTGGCTGTTGGAAGCCGCTATCTGAAGCGAAGCGTTTTCATTTCTGTTATTTGCATAAAGAGGAGCAACGTCATACGTTTACCAGCGAAGCACGCACAACCGGTGATGCCGATCACGCGAAGGGTGTGTATGCCATCTGAAATGCAATCGATTCGACCCCGCGGGTCCCGGAGCGGCGCCATGACTATCCTCAAAACCGATCTCGACCACGGGTGCGGCGCGATGCGCCAGTCCGCGACGCCACGCCGAAGTGCGCTGAAAACCCTGCTCGCGCCAGCAATCACCGCATGCCTTGTCACCCTGGCAGCACCGGCTTTGGGTCACGCCGCCAGTTGCAAGGATTCGGCGTCGCCTGGCGCAGATTGGACCGACTGCAACAAGAAGGCACTCATGCTCGGCGGCAGCGATCTTCAGGGCGCCAATTTGGTCAATACGGATTTCACCTTGACGGACCTGCGGGGCGCCAATCTGACGGGCGCCAACCTGGAGAAGGCGACGCTGGTACGTTCGTCGGTGGCCGGTGCGCTGGCCGATGGGGCGAATTTTTCGAAGATCGAGGCCTATCGCTGCAACTTCGCGGGTATCGCTGCCGAAAAGGCATCCTTCGTCAACTCCGAGCTGCAGCGTGCCAATTTCAGTGGAGCCCGGCTGACGGGGACGAGCTTCGAGAAGGCCGAACTCGGCCGCGCCAATTTTGACAGGGCGGAATTGACCGGCACCCGCTTTTCTCACGCCAACCTGTCGCGCGCCAGCTTCGCGAACTCGAGCTTCACGGGGCCGATCGACTTCGATGGCGCCTTCATGTTTCAGACCCGGATCGAGGGCGTGAACCTCTCCGAGGCGACCGGGCTAGAGCAGGAGCAGGTCGACATGACCTGCGGCGACGGCTCGACCAAATTGCCGGCCGAATTGAAGACGCCGACAGGCTGGCCTTGCGCCACCGACTAGAGGCGGACGCTTGCCTCCAAGAGAGGCAGCGGAGCCTGTGATGTTTAGGTCAGGTGCCGCCTCGCAGCGATTGCGAGGCATTCCTTGAAAGCTTCGAGATCGGTGAAGCGATCGGCCTCGGGCACTTCGCGTTTGATCAGCGCGCCCTCGCGGCGAAGGATGCCGCCATCCAGCATGAGATTGTCGGCCATGTCGAAATCTTCGATGCTGAGGCCGTCGGGGCCAGCCATGCGTCCGTCAGGGCGCAGCGCAGCCTTGCCATTGTAGTGATCGTTGAGGATCCGCTCGTAGTAGCTGCGCGAAGTATTGGTGTAGGCGTAAACGTGCTTGCCGTGGCCGCACATGAAACCGAGTTCGAACACCGTTCCGACGTCGGCACTGATACCGCGAAACGGCGTCAGATTGGCGATGATCATGTCGGAGGCAAGCATCATGCCCTCGTCGACGGCATAGATCGCCAGGCCACGTTCATGCTTGGTGGGAGCCGGAGGAATCTCGAGATCACCTGGAACCAGTGGCGTGAAGCCGGCCGCGCGCGCCAGCGCCGCCTTCTCCTTCTGGATCTCGACCGAATTGGACAGAAAAACTTCCGGGCCAGCGAGATAGACTTTCACGCTTCATTCCTCCTCACATTGCAAGCGGCCAATCTAGGAGGGCAACCGCGCCGCGCATAGCCATCGTTAGAAGCAAGCGCGCTTACCCACGGAATTTTCTCGCCTTTTGTCAAAACGGAATGGAGGCGAACGTTGAAAGCATGCCGCTCTCGGCCGCGATGGACAGAGGCGTCAAGCATCCGCTATGTCTCGCGTACGGTCACAATTCGAAGAATGAGGCGCGCGTCATGTCCATCCAGCCTTTGACAACCTACGTCGGTGTCGCCCACCCGTGGATGTGCGACACGATGGGGCATATGAACGTGCGCCACTACGCGGCGATGTTCGATGATGCGAGTTTCCAGCTTCTTGGCCATATCGCCGGGATCGAAGCCGGATCAGACCCGGACAGGGGCTGGGCGGATGTGCGTGCCGAGGTCGAGTACAAGCACGAGACCAAGGCGGGAACGCTCCTCACCATTCGTTCGCGCGTCATCAAGCTCGGTCGCTCGTCGGTGACCTTCGAGCAGGTGATGTCCGGATCGCTCGATGGTGTCGTACATGCGGTCAACAGGACGACGACTGTGCGGTTCGACCTACAGGCGCGCGCCGCCATCGCGCTGGAACCTGACGCGCGGACGCGGGCCGAGACCCTATTGTCGGATGAGCGGGCGCTATCTCGCGATCAGTCGGCGTAGACCCGCTCGTCGGCAGGTGTCTCGCCAATCAGGGTCTGCAAGCCGGCAATCAGCGCTTTCTCGGCGCGGTTCAGCGCCTTCTCAGGGTTTGTCAGCATGAAGATGTCGATGGCGGGCGGATTGTCGTAGGGTGGCAGGCGCCAGAGGAGACCATCGGCCACATCGCGGCGGGCAACGTGCAGCGGCAGCGAGCCGACGCCGAGACCTGCGAGCGTCATCCGGCGCACCTCTTCCAGACTTGACGAAACGCCGACGACGTTGGCGTTGAGCTTGGCCTCGCTGCGCAGCAGAGCGACAGGCCGGAGCGCATCGGCGATGTGGTCGGTGTGGAAGGACACCGAGGTTTCTCCCTTGAGATCGCCAAGCTTCAACCCTTCTTTTCCGAACAATCGGTGGTGCGGGCCGCAGAAGAAGCCGAAGAATTCCCTATACATCATCAGGTAGTCGAGCGCGGGATCACGCACGCTGACGAGACACAGGCCGAAGGAGGCCCGTTTCTCGCGGAGTTGCCGTGTCACCTCGCCGCTCGGTGCAACGTTGATGGTCAAGGTCGCACGCGGGTAGCTGCGATGAAATTCCATCAGCGCCCGGTCGAAGATCGGCGAGACCACATGGCTCGCCACCGCGATCGTGACATGGCCCGTGACGTCGTCGCTAACGCCGCGCACGAGCAGCGGCAATTGCGAGATCGTGCCGAACACCTCGACGCTTTGCTCGTAGAGCAATTGGCCCACCTCGGTGAGATCGAAACGCGTCGCATCACGCTCGACCAGCCGGCGGCCGACACGGTCTTCCAGTCGGCGCAGAGCGTTGCTGACGCTCGGTTGTTTGAGGTTCAGCCGCTCGGCAGCGCGCGTGATGCTTTTCACCTCGGCGATCACCACAAAGGTGCGCAGAAGGTTCCAGTCGAGCTCCCAGACGAGCCGTTCCAATCGAGGTGAAGCCATTCCTGAAATCTATGCCTTCTATTTCCATTATCTATTTGCGCAATGTTGGCGCAGAAGCAATCATGAAATTCGGAAGACGCCTCGATGCCGATCCCAGGCGCACAAGAAGGCGCGTTCATTCCAGAGGAGCAAGGAACATTTCATGAAAAGCCTATTCTCCGGCCTGCTGGCCGCGACGCTGACCATTGCTGCGACATTTTCAGCCGTCTCGGCCAAGGCCGACGACCTCGAGAGCGTCAAGGCGGCCGGCGAACTGAAGATCGCGATGTCGGGCCAGTATCCGCCGTTCAACTTCGTCAATGAAGAAAACCAGGTCGTCGGCTTCGACGCCTCGATCGGCCAGGCGATTGCCGAGCGGGTCGGCGTCAAGGGCACATTGGTGACGACCGCCTGGGACGGCATCATCGCCGGGCTGCTCGCCAACAAGTACGACACCATTGTCGGCTCGATGACGATTACGCCGGAACGCGAGAAGGTCGTCGATTTCGTCGGCCCTTACTACCATGCCGGCCGAGCCGTCTTCGTCAGTGAAGCCTCTGCGGTCCAGAAGCTGGACGAGCTCAAGGGCAAGACGCTCGGTGTGACGCTCGGCGAAACCCATGAGAAGTGGGCGCGCGAACAGGGCGGCTGGGACGTGCGTACCTACAAGGGTCTGCCGGAACTGCTGATGGAACTGAAGAGCGGCCGGGTCGATGCGATCGTCGTCGACAACATTCCGGTCATGGTCGCCGTCAAGGAAACCGGCGAGAAGGTCCGTCGCCTGGAAACCCCCGACATCGAAGGCGGCAGCGTTGCGATCGGCATCGCGATCCGCAAGAACAACCCGGAACTGAAAGCGGCGATGCAGAAGGCGCTCGAGGGCATGCTGGCAGACGGCTCCTACGAGAAGATCGCCATGGAATGGGTCGGCAGCGACATCCGCTAAGCTGATGCCTCCCGCACTCCGGCCGCGGCGAAAGCTGCGGCTGGAAGTCACGATTTTGCCATCCGGAGTTTCCCAATGGACGTTTCGCTGGTGCAGCGCGTCTTCCCGTTCTTCGTGGAAGCGGCATGGATCACGATCGAGATATCGGTACTTGCGCTCGCCCTCGGCTTGGTGGTCGCATTCCTGATAGCTGCCGCCAAGATGTCGCGCTCATTCCTGCTGCGGGCCTTCGGCACGGCCTATGTCAGCCTTTTTCGCGGCACGCCATGCCTGATCCAGCTTTTCGTGCTCTATTTCGGCGGCCCGCAGGTCGGCATCAATCTCGAACCGTTTGCCGCCGGCGTCATCGGGCTGGGGCTCAACATCGGCGCCTATATGGCGGAATCCATTCGCGGAGCCGTGCTCTCGGTTGATCGCGGCCAGACGGAAGCGGCGCGCTCGATTGGCTTCAGCCGGTTCCAGACCATGCGCAAGGTGGTGCTGCCGCAGGCGGCAAGGCTGATGATCCGGCCGCTTGGCGTCAACGCTGTTGCTCTCGTCAAAGGCTCCGCACTCGTCTCGACGATCTCCGTGGTCGAACTCACCTACACGGCACAACGCTATATCGGCTCGACCTACAAGCCATTCGAGATCTTCGGCGTTGCCGCCGTGCTCTACATGCTCATCGTCTATGTCGTCGCGCGGATCGTCGATCTGCTTGACCGACGCTACGCCGTAGCCTGAGGGGGACGGTCACATGCAAGGTCTCGATTTCAGCGTCGTTCCGCCCTATGCCGACATCATCTGGATGGGCGTCTGGTGGACGGTCGTCCTCACCATTTCCGCCGCCGCGATCAGCTTCATCTTCGGTATCGTTTTCGCTCTCGTCGTTCTCTATGCGCCAAAGACGGTGGCCTTGCCGGTGCGGGCATTCATGTGGCTGTTCATGGGCACGCCGCTGCTTCTACAGCTTTTTCTGATCTATTACGGGCTCGGACAATTGGGCTTCAAGATCCCGGCGCTGATCGCCGGCATCATTGGCCTCGGCCTGCACTTTGCCGTCTACAATGCCGACATCCTTCGTGCCGGTATCGTCGCCGTCGATGTCGGGCAGACGGAGGGTGCCCGCAGCCTTGGCTTCGGCCGGATGCAGACCTTGCGCTATTTCATCGTGCCGCAGGCGATCCGCAACACCATTCCAGCCATGGGCAACAACCTGATCGTGCTACTGAAGGAATCCTCGCTGGTCTCGATCATCGGCATTGCCGAACTGGTCCATGCCGCCCAGCTTGCGATCAGCGAGACATTCCGACCGTTCGAATTCTACATCACGGTCGCGGCACTCTATTACATTCTCAATCTCGTTCTCGAAGCGGGTCTACGCCAGGTCGAAAAGAACGCGGAGGTTTCCCGATGACCGCACAGAAACCCATGGTCGAGGTCAAAGGTGCCCGCAAGAACTACGGTGCACTGGAGGTGCTCAAAGGCATCGATCTCTCGGTTGCGCGCGGCCAGATCGTCGCGATTATCGGCCCGAGCGGCTCCGGCAAGAGCACGCTTCTAAGGTCAATCAACCACCTCGAGACGCTCAATGGCGGCGAAGTCTGGCTCGACGGCGTCCAGGTCAATCAGCACCTGAAGGGCCAGGCCTTCGAAAGGCACATCAATGCGGTGCGCCAGCAGATGGGCATGGTGTTTCAGCACTTCAATCTGTTCCCGCACCTGACAGTCCTGCAGAACATCACCATGGGGCCGATCATTCTGAAGGGAATGGCGAAGACTGCCGCACGCGACCTTGCGATAGAGCTCTTGTCGAAGGTCGGCCTTGCCGACAAGGTCGATGCCTTTCCGTCCCGCCTTTCCGGCGGACAGAAGCAGCGCGTCGCGATTGCTCGCGCGCTTGCGATGCAGCCGAAGGTGATGCTCTTTGACGAGGCGACCTCAGCACTCGACCCGGAGCTTGTCGACGAAGTGAACGCGGTCATGAAGCAGCTCGCAGCCGAGCATATGACGATGCTGATCGTTACGCACGAGATGCGCTTTGCCGGCGAGGTCGCCGACCGTGTCCTGTTCATGGATGGGGGCGTCGTCGTCGAGCAGGGGGCGCCGAGCGAGATCTTCCGCCAGCCGACGCAGGAGCGCACGCGCGCGTTCCTCAAGAAATATCTGGCCGCGTGAGGGGGGAATGATGGGACACCAGGATCAATACCCTGATTTCGGCCTGACGCCGGAACAGCGCCGTGAGGCGGTGCTTGGTCACTACTACGAATATCCCGGCATGGACGGCGAGCGCGGCGAGATCTGGTGCTACACCGACGCCTTTGCCTATCCGCCGGGCGCCACCGTGCGCCTGCAGGTCAGCTCCACTGCGCCTCAGTTTTCGGTCGAAATCGTGCGCGACGGAGCCACAGAGCAAACCGTCCTGGCACGTGACGGCCTTGCCGCCCGCTGGCAGGAAACGCCGGACCAATGTTCAGTGCTCGGCTGCGGCTGGGAGACGGGTTTTGAATTCAAGATCGACGAAAACTGGCCGTCCGGCGCCTACCGTATCACCCTGAGAGCCGAGGGCAGGGATGGCAAGCCGATCGAGTGCCACCATCTCTTCATCGTGCGGCCGCTCGCCGGCCGCAAGCCGGGCCGTGTGCTGCAGGTCGCCGCTACCGGTTCTTGGACTTCATACAATACCTGGGGAGGCTCCAACCACTACCAGGGCATCACCGGTCCCAACCGCGATCAATACGCGACGACCGTCAGCGTCGAGCGGCCCTTCTGCCGCGGCTTCGTGATGCTGCCGGCAAATGCGCCGCGCGTACCGCTTGAGATCAATGCACCGATGGCTGTCGCACCGCGCTACCCGCATATGGAATGGGCGTATGCCAATGGCTATTCCAAAAAATATGCCTCGTCGGGCTGGGCAAGCTACGACAGCCACTTCTTCCGCTGGGCGGAACGCGAGGGCTATGCCGTCGATCTTGCCAGCCAGCATGAGCTGCATTTCAACCCGGAAATCCTCGACGGATATGACTGCGTCGTCTTTGTCGGCCACGACGAATACTGGACCTGGGAAATGCGCGATGCGGTCGACGGCTACGTCGAGCGCGGCGGCCACGCCGCGCGCTTTGCCGGCAACTTCATGTGGCAGACGCGCCTCGAAGACGGTGGCAAACGCCAAGTCTGTTACAAGTATCGCTCACGTGCAGAAGACCCGGCCTTTCGCTCGGATGATCCCACGCGCACCAGCGGCTCCTGGGAGGCGGCCGAGATCGGCCGGCCAGGATCTGCGACCTTCGGGCTCAATGCCACGCGCGGCCTTTATGTCGGTTGGGGTGGCTGCGCCCCGCGCGGTGCGCGCGGCTTCCCGGTCTACCGACCCGAGCATTGGGCTTTCGCCGGAACCGGCATCTACTACGGCGACATTCTCGGCGCCGAAGGCCACGCCTTCGGCTATGAGGTCGATGGGCTCGACTACATTATCCGCGGCGGACTGCCCGAGCCGACCGAAGACAGCGGCGCACCTGACGGGCTTGAAATCCTGGCGCTCGGTATGTCCTCGCTGAAGGAGGAAAGCGCCGACATACCCGCCGACGATCAGTTCCTTTCGGATGCCGACGCCAAATTTGTCGCTGAAACGCTGATCGGCGATCATGGCGAGGCTGCCGTCGAGCGCGTCAAGCGCGGCTGCGGCATGATCGTCAATTTTCCGCGCGGCAAAGGCGAGGTGTTCCACGCCGGCAGTTGCGAATGGGTGGCGGCTCTCAAGCGCGGCGACGCGATGGTCGAGCGCGTCACCGCCAATGTCCTCAATCACTATCTCACTCGCTGACAGAGATTTGCCATGCTCAAGACGACAGCTTCCAACGAACGCCCCGCCTCGCATCTCTTCTACCAATCGCGCCTGCGCCGTCCGCTGGTCGACCGGGCCGAAGGCATCTATCTCTTCGACCAGGACGGACGCCGGGTGATCGACGGCTCCAGCGGCGCCATGGTGGTCAATATCGGCCACGGCAACCGCAATGTGCTTGACGCGATGAAGCGCCAGATGGACCGCGTAACCTTCGCCTATCGGCTGCACTTCGAGAACGAGCCTGCGGAAGACTTGGCGCGCCGTGCGGCCGAAAAATTGCCCGTGGGCATGGACAAGATCTTCTTCGTCTCCGGCGGCTCGGAAGCGGTCGAATCCTGCCTGAAGCTCGCGCGGCAATGGGCCGTCGCCACCGGCCAGAAGGATCGCTGGAAAGTGATCTCGCGCTTTCCGTCCTATCACGGCGGTACGCTTGGCGCCTTGGCGGTGACAGGCTATGCGGCACTCTCCGAACCCTTCTCGCCGATGATGCGCGAGATGCCGAAGGTGGCAGCGCCAACCGCCTATCTCGATCGCGACAACCTGACGATGGAGCAGCGCGGCATCAAATATGCCGACCTGCTGGAGGAAAAGATCCAGGCGGAAGGCCCGGAGAGCGTGCTGGCCTTCATCATGGAGCCGATCGGCGGCGCTTCCACCGGGGCGCTGGTTGCGCCAGACAGCTACTATCCGCGTATTCGCGAAATCTGCGACAAGTATGGCATCCTCTTGATCCACGATGAGGTAATGAGCGGCGCGGGCCGGACCGGAAAGTTCCTCGGCGGCGACCACTGGAACTGCCGTCCGGACCTGATCGCTTTGTCGAAGGGCTTTGCGTCGGGCTATTGCCCGCTCGGTGCCATGGCGGCACCGTCACGGATCGTCCAGCCGGTGCTTGACGCCGGCGGTTTTCAGCATGGGTTCACCTATGCCGGCAATCCGCTCGCTTGCGCCGCCGGCCTTGCCGTTCTCGACGAGATCGATCGCCTCGGCCTGATCGACAATGCCGCTGCCATGGGTGACGCCTTGAAGGCGGAACTGATGGCACTTTCCAACCGCTTCCCCTTCATTGGCGACGTGCGCGGCAAGGGGCTGCTGCTCGCCGCCGAGTTCGTCTCCGACCGCGAAACCATGAAGCCGTTGCCGAAGGAGTTGAATGCGCATCAGCGCATGGTCGATCTCGCCTATGAGCGCGGCCTGATCATCTATTCCAGGCGTACGCGTGGTGGCGTCGAAGGCGATCATTTCCTCGTCTGCCCACCGATGATCATCACGCGTGAACAGATCGGTGAGATCGTCGCCATCCTCGGCGACGTGCTCGAAGTGCTCGCCGAAGAACTCAATCTCCCCGTCAACCGCTGAGGGTTTGACCATGACGAAAGCCAGAACATCGCGCAAAGTGATCATCACCTGCGCGGTGACGGGATCGGTGCATACGCCGACCATGTCGCCCTATCTGCCTGTAACGCCCGACCAGATTGCATCGGAAGCGATCGCGGCCGCCGAAGCCGGCGCCTCCATCCTGCATCTGCACGCACGGAATCCTGAGGACGGTCGGCCATCGGCGGATCCGGCATTGTTCATGCAGTTCCTGCCGCGCATCAAACAGTCGACCGATGCCGTCGTGAACATTTCCACCGGCGGCTCGTCGCTGATGGCGCTCGAAGATCGGCTCGCCGCTGCAATACGCGCCGAACCGGAAATGTGCTCTCTGAACATGGGCTCGATGAATTTCGCGCTCTTTCCGGCACTCGACAAGCCGACGGAGTGGAAACACGAATGGGAGCCGCAGCTCCTTGAAGCGACCCGCAGCTCGATCTTCAAGAACACGTTTGCCGATATGGAGTTCATCCTGACGCGGCTCGGCCAGGGCTGTGGCACGCGCTTCGAGTTCGAGTGCTATGACGTCGGCCACCTCTATTCGCTGGCGCATTTCCGCGATCGGGGCTTGGTCTCCGGCCATCTCTTCATCCAGTTCGTCTTCGGCATTCTCGGCGGTATCGGTGCCGACCCTGAGAACCTGACACATATGAAGCGCATCGCCGACAAGCTCTTCGGCGACGACTACTCGTTCTCGGTGCTTGCCGCCGGCCGCCATCAGATGCCGATGATCACCATGGCTGCCGCCATGGGCGGCAATGTGCGCGTCGGGCTCGAAGACAGCCTCTATAACGGTCGGGGCACGCTTGCGACCAGCAATGCCGAGCAGGTTCAGCGCATCCGCACCGTTCTCGACGCCTTATCACTGGAAGTTGCAACCCCTAAGGAAGCACGCGCGCTTCTTGGCCTGAAGGGCGCAGATCAGGTGGCATTCTGAGACCGGCGGCATAGCATGCTTGGACTTAAGCCTTCGCCTGCCGGCAGTGAAAGGGAAGACTGTGACGACGATGCAGAGTTTAACATCCGATATCCGAATTCGCGCAGGCGAACCGGAGGATGCAGGCAGCATACATAGTGCGATCCTGGCCATGGGGCGCGGTCTTGATATGGCGGACAAGGTCACCTGCACGGTCGAGGACTTCAGCCGTTTCGGTTTCGGTCCGAATGCCGCCTTCCACAGCCTGATCGCCGAGGCGGGTGGAGACCTTGCCGGTCTTTGCCTGTTCTTCCCGATCTTTTCCACCTGGCGCGGGCGTGCGGGCGTCTTCGTACAGGACCTCTATGTTGAAGATCGTTTCCGGGGCTTCGGGGTCGGCGAAGCCCTGCTTCGCGAAGTTGCCGCATGGTCGAGCGTGCGGGGCGGAGACTACCTCCGGCTGGAGGTGGACGTGGATAATCTGCCGGCGCAACGGCTTTACGAGCGGATCGGCATTACCTGGCAGGCGAAGGACCGCGCCCATGCCGCCTATGATGAGGCCTTCGCGGCTCTCGCAGGCGGTCTGAAAGTTTGAAGACGAAGGAACTGGAGAGAGCATGAAAGCCTTCTACGCACTGGAACAGAAGCGACATAATCCGAAGGCTTTTCTTTCGAGCGGTGCGCCGCAGCCGAACCCGGAGCAACCCGAGCGCGTCGAGCGCCTTTTGGTCGGCGCCCGAAATGCGGGATGTAACGTCGTTCGGCCGCGCGATCACGGACTTGGGCCAATCGCCGCGGTGCATACGCCCGAATACCTCGAGTTCCTCGAAAATATCTATGCCCGCTGGCAGCGTATCGTCGATGCCTCTGAGGAGGTTATTCCGAATATCCATCCGCTCGCGCGCGATGGTCGTTATCCGGCGTCAGCCGTCGGGCAGGCCGGCTATCACATGGCCGATACCGCATGCCCGATCTCCGGGGAAACCTGGGACAGCGTGCGCTGGAGCGCCTGGAGCGCGGTCGACGCTGCTGATGCCGTGATGGCGGGAGAGCGGGCGGCCTATGCGCTTTGCCGTCCGCCGGGCCATCACGCCTTTGCCGACGTTGCCGGCGGATTCTGCTTCGTCAACAATTCTGCCGTCGCGGCGCAACGCTTCCTTTCGAATGCGGCCCGGGTGGTCATCCTCGATATCGACTTGCACCACGGCAATGGCACGCAAGGCATCTTCTATCAGCGGGCCGATGTACTGACGGTCTCGATCCACGCGGATCCGGTGCGGTTCTACCCATTCTTCTGGGGGCATGCGGACGAGCGCGGCGAAGGGCCAGGTCTCGGCTACAACTTCAATCTCCCGCTCGAACGTAAATCGGGCGACGGCGAATTCCTGGCCGCTCTCGACGTTGCCTTCCGTCGCATTCGTGCCTACGCGCCGGACGCACTCGTCGTCGCTCTCGGCCTCGATGCCTTCGAAGGCGATCCCTTCGGCGGCCTTTCCGTATCGACGCCCGGTTTTGCCCGGATCGGCGAGGCGATCTCCGGCCTCGGCATCCCGACAGCAATCGTGCAGGAGGGCGGCTACCTCTGTGACGCGCTCTCCGACAATCTGACGGCATTCCTCACGGGTTTCGGTGCCGCTGCCGCTCGGTAACCGTTAGAACCCGGCCCCCATTTGACAAAGGCGCGGACGTGTAGCCGCGCTCGCAACTTTTTTAGGGACTGATGGGCAGGCGCAATTCGGTGTTCCGCAAGAGCAGATAGCCCTAACCACTTGTCTTTTCGGTAAATTCCCAATCACCTGACGGTGTCTCGATACGCCGTCGGGTGATTTGGTTTGGGATTTTTCTTGGACGAGATTCGCGCTTTGGTTGTCTTTGTGCCTGCTATTCGTGGCTCTGGGCGTCCGGAAAATGACCCGTATTTTTGGGCTGTATTCCATATTAAACATTTATGCATACAAAATTGTCGACAAAATAGTTGACATTGTCGCCAACAGCTTCAAATCTAGGGCGGCTTGCTCACGGGTGGGCGAGGGCGCCGTTCTGTGGCGACTGACGAGAAAACAGAGGGAACGACATGAAACTGAGAAAGCATCTCCTCGCGGGGTTGGCATTTGCCATGCTCGCATCCTCCGCATCTGCGGAAACGCTGCGCTGGGGAAGCCCGCGGGATATCTTCTCGCTCGACCCCTATTCCTACGGCAGCACCTCGAACCTGGCCTTCCTCAATCACGTCTATGAGGGCCTGACCCGCTACACGCCCGAGTTCAAGGTTGAGCCGGCGCTCGCCACCAGCTGGGAGATGGTTTCCGAGAAGGTCTGGCGCTTCCATCTGCGCAAGGGCGTGAAGTTCCACAACGGCGCCGATTTCAACGCTGACGACGTCGTCGCCTCCATGGCCCGCGTCAGCCACCCGACGTCGCCGCTGCGCGGCAACATTCCGGCCTATGTCTCGACCACCAAGGTCGACGACTACACCGTCGATATCGAAGTGACCTCGCCGAACCCGCTGTTCCTCAACGACATGACCAACATCTTCATGTTCGACAAGGACTGGCTGGTCGACAACAAGTCCGAGCTGCCGACCGACGTCGGCGCCAAGGTCGAAGGCTTTGCCACCTACAACACAAACGGTACCGGCCCGTTCAAGGTTGAATCCCGCGTTCCCGACAGCAAGACCGTGCTGATCAAGAACGACGGCTGGTGGGATACACCGAAGCACAATCTCGACCGTATTGAATTCATGCCGATCACCTCGGCAGCAACTCGTGTTGCAGCGCTTCTTTCGGGCGAAATCGATCTCACGGACGGCGCCCCAGTACAGGACCTGGAACGCCTGAAGAGCTCGCCGGAGATCAAGGTCATCGAGCGCACTGACCTGCGCACGGTCCATATGGTCTTCAACCGTCACGAGACCTTCGCCGACGGTCGTGAGAACATCTTCAACAACATCAAGGTGCGCCAGGCAATCGATCACGCGATCGACCGCCAGCTCATCTTCAAACGCGTGATGCGCGGCAAGTCGCATGTCGCCGGCACCATGGTCGCACCGGAAATCCCGGGCTACAGCGCCGAGCTCGACGTGCCGACGAGCTACGATCCGGAACTCTCCAAGAAGCTGCTCGAAGAAGCAGGCGCCGTCGGCAAGGAGTTCACGCTCGTCTGCATGAACGATGAAAGCGTCAACGAAGAGGACGTCTGCAGCGCGCTGGTCTCGATGCTGTCGCGCGTCGGCCTCAAGCCGACCCTCGACATCGGCCCGCGTGCCGTCCAGGCGCCGAAGCGCGCAAGCGGCAAGTCCGACGCCTACATGATCGGCTGGGCCAACGAGCCGACGCTCGATGCCTATTCGATCCTCGTTCAGGTGCTTTCGACCCGCGAAGGTGCGGCAGGCGTCGCCAACTATGGCGGCTGGTCCTATCCGGAACTGGACGCGATGGTGAAGAAGGCCGCGGTTGAGATGGACCACGACAAGCGTCTGGCGATCGAAACCGAAGCGCTGAAGTTCGCCAAGGACGAGGTCATCATGATCCCGCTGCACCAGCAGCCGATGGCCTGGGCAATGTCCAAGAACGTGACCGACGTGACCATCCGCGCCGACAACAAGCCGCGCCACTGGCTGACCCGTATCGGCGATTGAGTTTCCTTGCCCCGGCGGAGTGTCCTTCGCCGGGGCTCCTCATTCTGCGAGAAACCCAATGATTGTCTTTCTCATCAAGCGGCTGGCCAATGCCGTGCTGGTCATGCTCGCCGTCGCGCTGCTCGCCTTTCTGATCTTCCGCTTTGCCGGAGATCCGGTCGAGCTGATGGCAAACGAACAGATGTCGCAGGCCGACAGGATCGAGCTGCGCGAAAAGCTCGGGCTCAATGATTCCTTCCTGACCCAGTTCGGCCGGTTCGTCGGCAACGCTGCCCAGGGCGATTTCGGTATCAGCTACCGCAACGGCCAGGACGTCATGAAGCTTATTGCCGAGCGATTCCCGGCGACGATGGAGCTTGCGCTCGTCGCAACCGTCCTGTCGCTACTGATCGGCATTCCGCTTGGCGTTCTAACCGCGATCCATCGAGGGCGATGGTACTCGGAAGGGCTCCAATTCGTCAGCATCATCGGCGTCTCGTTGCCGAGCTTCGTCGTCGGCATCCTTTTGATCCTCGTCTTTGCCGTAACGCTTGGCCTCGTGCCCGCCTTCGGGCGCGGCGATGTGGTGCAACTCGGCTGGTGGAGCACTGGCCTCTTGACGCCATCCGGCCGGGCATCGCTGCTTCTGCCATCTCTCGCGCTTGCGCTCTACCAGATCACCCTGGTCATGCGGCTCGTCCGCGCCGAGATGATGGAAGTGCTTCGTTCCGACTTCGTCAAGTTCGCCCGCGCCCGCGGCGTACCGCGCTGGCGGATCTATTTCCGTCACGCGCTCAGGAACTGTCTGATGCCCGTCGTTACCATGACGGCGATGAATTTCGGTTCGCTGATCGCTTTCGCGCTGATCACCGAAACCGTGTTCCAGTGGCCGGGCATGGGCATGCTCTTCATCCAGGCGGTAACCTTCCTCGATATGCCTGTCATGGCTGGTTATCTCTGCATCGTCTCCTTCATCTTCGTCACGCTCAATACGCTCGTCGATATCGCTTATGCGGTCATCGATCCGCGGCTGCGCGACGCTACCCGTTGAGGTCGCTGCCATGACAGATCACGTCCAGCAATCCACACAGCCACGCCGACCCTCGCGGCTTGCCCGCTGGCGCCAGAGCGACCTCTGGTGGTCCTTCACCCACAAGCCTTCGGCAATCATCGGTGCGGCCATCCTCACCTTCCTGATCGTGACCGCGTTTGCCGCTCCGCTGATTGCGCCGCAGAACCCCTTCGATCCGGCTCAGCTCGAACTCTGGAATTCCGAGTTGCCACCGATCTGGGAGGCAGACGGCCAGTGGCCCTATGTGCTCGGTACCGACACGCAGGGCCGCGACATGCTCTCGGCCATCCTCTACGGCTCGCGCATCTCGATCCTGATCGGCGTCGCGTCGGTCGTGCTTTCACTCGCCGTCGGTCTTAGCCTCGGCCTCGTCGCCGGCTATTTCGGCCGCGTCATCGACAACGTGCTGATGCGCATTGGCGATGTACTTCTGTCGATCCCGACGATCCTGATCGCGATCCTCGTCAGTGCCGTCGCACGCCAGATGCTGCCGCCGGAACTGAGGGACGTCGGCTCGGCCGCTGTCCTGGTGTTGGCAATCACGCTCAGCGCCTGGGTGCAATATGCCCGTACCGTCCGCGCCCAGACGATCGTCGAACGCGGCAAGGAATATGTTCAGGCCGCGCGCCTTCTGAAGACGCCGGCACGGCGGATCATGCTGAAGCACATCCTGCCGAACACGCTGACGCCGATCATGGTCGCCGCGACTTTGAACTTCGGCATGGCGATTCTGACGGAGGCGACGCTCTCCTTCCTCGGCATCGGCATGCCGCCGAGCCAGCCGAGCCTCGGAACGCTGATCCGCCTCGGCAATCAGTTCCTGTTTTCTGGCGTATGGTGGGTCGTGCTCTTCCCCGTCGTCCAGCTTTGCCTTCTCGTGGTCTCGGTCAACCTGCTCGGTGACTGGCTGCGCGATGCGCTCAATCCGAAATTGAGGTGAATGATGTCCAATCTTCTGATCCGTAACGTCAGGCCCAACGCCGGCGAAGCGACCGACATCCTCGTTCGCGACGGCAAGATCGCCGCCTTTGGCAAGGAGCTTGCAGCCGAAGGCGTGGAGAGCGAAGACGGCAACGGCCATATCGTGATCTCCGGTCTCGTCGAAGCCCATACCCATCTCGACAAGTCCGTCTGGGGCATGCCCTGGCATGTCAATGCCAAGTCTGCGACGCTGCGCGAACGCATCGACTTCGAACGCGAGCAGCGGCTCGAAATCGGCATCGACCCGCACCGCCAGTCCATGCGCCAGGCGATCATGCTCGCTGCCAACGGTGCAAGCCACATCCGCAGCCATGTCGACATCGATACCACCCATGGCCTTAGGCTGATGGAAGGCATCATGGAGACGCGCAGGGTCCTCGAAGGCATCATCGACATCGAGATCGTTGCCTTCCCGCAGTCGGGCCTCCTTACCCGTCCGGGCACACTCGAACTCCTCGACAAGGCTCTGAGCAATGGCGCGGAAGTCCTTGGTGGCATTGACCCTTGTGGCATCGACAGAGACCCGAAGGGGCACCTCGACGCGATCTTCGGCCTTGCCGACAAACATGCCAAGCCGATCGACATTCACCTGCACGAGCAGGGCGAACTCGGCGCCTTCAGCATGGAGATGATGTTCGAGCGCATCCGCGTGCTCGGCATGCAGGGCAAGGTGGCGATCAGCCACGCCTTCGCACTCGGAGCCCCGGATTATCTGCGGGTAGCCGGGCTGATCGAACAGATCGCCGAGCTCGATATCCGCATCATCACGACCGGTTCACCATCCTCGACCGTGCCGCAGATCCTTCGGTTGAAGGAGGCAGGCGTCAAGGTGGCGGCCGGCTGCGACGGCATTCGCGACACCTGGGGTCCGTGGGGACAACCCGACATGATGGATCGTGCCCGCATCCTCGGCATGAAGAACGGCCTGCGCCGTGACGTCGACCTCGAGCATGCGCTCCATGTCTGCTCGAAGGGCGGCGCCGAGGTCATGGACATCAAGGGGTACGGTCTTGAGGTCGGCTGCAACGCCGATTTCACCCTGCTTACCGGCGAGACGCTGGCGCATGCCGTCGTCGACGTCGCGCCGCGGCCGCTGGTCGTCAAGCGCGGACGTATCGTCGCCCGCAACGGCGTCTCGGAGGTAGCCATCCCATGAACAGCATCAAGGATTTGACACTCGGTCACCGTGCCGAGGGACGCACGCTTCTGACCGCGCAATGGGTGCTCGGTCACCGTGACGGCTCCCATCTGCTTATCCCGAACGGCGAGGTTGTGATCGAAGGCGGCACGCTGCTCTACGTCGGGCAGCACTTCGAGGGCGAGGTGGCCCGGCGGATCGATCTTGGAGCGGCGATGATCAGCCCCGGCCTGATCGACCTCGATGCGCTCTCCGATCTCGATACGACGATCCTCTCGATCGACCATCAGCCCGGCTGGGCCAAGGGTCGCGTCTGGCCACGTTCCTACATCGAGCGCGGCCCCTATGAGATGTACACGCAGGAGGAACTGGCGTTCCAGAAGCGCTTTGCCTTCGCCCAGCTTCTCCTGAACGGCATCACCACGGCCGCTCCGATCGCCTCGCTCTTTTATCGCGAGTGGGGCGAGACCGTTGCGGAATTCGCCGCGGCTTCGGATGCGGCTGGCGATCTGGGCTTGCGCGTCTATCTGAGCCCGGCCTATCGCGCCGGCGGCATGATGGTCACAGCGCCTGGCCAGCTCGAAGCGATCTTCGACGAGGCAAGGGGCCTCAAGGGCCTCGATGATGCCATCGGCTTCATCCGCGAGCACGAAGGGCGTCACGGCGGTCTGGTCAAGGGCCTGCTGGCTCCGGACCGGGTGGAAACGTGCACCGAGAAGCTCTTGGTCCGTACGGCAGACGCGGCGCGTGATCTTGATTGCCCGATCCGCCTGCATGCGGCGCAGGGCACCATGGAAGTCGATACCGTTCGCCGCCTGCACAACAAGACGGCGCCGGAGTGGCTGGCCAGCCTCGGTTTCTTAAGCGACCGGCTGATTGCGCCGCATGCGACCCAGGCGACCGACAACGATCTGCGGCTCTATGCGGAAAACGGCGTCAGCATCGTTCACTGCCCGCTGGTTTCGGCCCGCGGCGGCAGCACGCTGAACTCGTTCCGCTCCGTCAAGGCTCGCGGCGTCAACATTGCCATGGGTACGGATACGACGCCTCCGGACATGCTGATGAACCTGCTGGTCGGGTTGATCACTTGTCGCGTTGTGGAGGGTGATGCGTCCGCTGTCAGCTGTGCCGATCTTTTCGACGCCGCGACGCTTGGCGGCGCCAAGGCGCTCGGCCGGCCGGACCTCGGTCGCCTGGAAGCAGGTGCCCGCGCCGACATCGCCGTCTTCGACCTCATGGACCACCACATGGCACCGGCAATCGATCCGATCACCACGCTGGTGGTCGGTGGTTCCGGACGCGTCACCAAGGCTGTCTTCGTCGATGGCCGGCTGTCGATGCGTGATGGCGAGGTTGCAGGTTTCGACATGAACGAGGCGCGCGCAAAGGCGCAGGTGCAGTTCGATGGCCTGATCGCCAAGTATCCGGAAAGAAGCTTCGGCCATCCGCCGGTCAGCGAGATCTTCCCGCCGAGCTATCCTCTGGAGGTGCAGCGATGACGGAACACCACTCATCGGCCGTGCTTGACGTGCGCGGCCTCTGCGTCGAATTCCCCGGGCGCCATGGAACGGTGCAGGCGCTTTCGGACGTCTCCCTCAGCATCCGTCCAGGCGAAATCCTCGGCGTCGTCGGCGAATCCGGCGCCGGAAAGTCGATGACCGGCCTTGCGGTCCAGGGTCTGCTGGAGCCGCCCGGCCGTGTTTCCGGCGGCGAAGTCTGGCTCTCGGGACGGCGTATCGACCAACTCGACGACACCCAGATGCAGCAAGTACGTGGCCGGCAGATCGGCGCGATCTTCCAGGATCCGTTGACCTCGCTGAACCCGCTCTTTACCATCGGCGCGCAGCTCGTCGAAACGATCCGTCTTCACCTGAAGCTCTCCAAGGCCGATGCAAAGGCCCGTGCGATCAAGCTCCTCAAGGAAGTCGGCATTCCGGCTCCCGAGGCGCGCTACGACCACTATCCGCATCAGTTCTCCGGCGGCATGCGTCAGCGCGTCGTCATCGCCTTGGCGCTCGCCGCCGAGCCGAAGCTGATCATTGCCGACGAGCCGACGACCGCGCTCGACGTCTCGATCCAGGCGCAGATCACCTCGCTGTTGCGTCGTCTCTGCGACGACCATGGAACTGCGGTCATGCTGGTCACACACGACATGGGCGTTATCGCAGAGACCGCCGACCGTGTCGCCGTGATGTATGCCGGTCGACTGGTCGAGATCGGCCCGGTCGACGACGTGCTGAAGAACGCGCGCCACCCCTATACCCGCGGCCTGATGGGCTCGATCCCGGCTCTCGGCCGTCGCGTCGAGCGGCTGAACCAGATCGACGGTTCGATGCCGCGTCTCAACGCGATCCCCCCCGGCTGCGCCTTCAACCCGCGCTGCCCGGAGGCGGGCCCGCGCTGCCGCAAGGATCGCCCCGAAACGGCGCCGGTCGGCACCGGCGTCGCCGCTTGCTGGCTCAATGCAGGAGGAGTTCTATGAGTGATGCCCTGACGGTCAACGACCTGACCTGCAATTTCGATGTTTCCGCGCCCTGGCTCAACCGGGTGATCGAGCGCAAGCCGCAGCAGTTCGTGCGGGCGGTCGACGACATCAGCTTCACCGTGCCAATGGGCGGCTGCCTCAGCCTCGTCGGCGAATCCGGTTGCGGCAAGTCGACGGTGGCGCGGCTCGTCACCGGTCTCTACCGGCCGACGGAAGGCGAGGTGCGGTTTGCGCCGGGCAAGGACGGGCAACCGCTTTCGGCCCAGATGATCTTTCAAGATCCCTATGCCAGCCTCAATCCACGCTGGCGCGTTCGCAACATCATCGCCGAGCCGCTGCGCGAGCTGAAGCTGCGCAATTCGGAAGCCGAGATCATGGAACGTGTCGGTGAGTTGCTGACCATCGTCGGTCTCGCGCCCTCCGATGGCGCGAAGTTCCCACACGAATTCTCGGGCGGACAGCGCCAGCGCATCTCGATTGCACGCGCTCTTGCCGGCGAACCGGAATTCCTCGTCTGCGACGAGCCGACCTCGGCACTCGACGTTTCGGTACAGGCACAGATCCTGAACCTCATGCGCAAGCTGCAGGACGAGATGGGGCTGACCTATCTGTTCATCAGTCACGACATGAGCGTGGTGCGCCACATGTCGGACCGTATCGCGGTGATGTATCTCGGACGGATCGTCGAAGAGGCGGACACCGAAACGCTATTCGCCAATCCGCGGCACCCCTATACGCAGCTGCTGCTGGAGACGATCCCGGACATCACCCATCCCAAGCGCGGACGCAGCATCGCTGCCAGTGAGGTGCCAAGTCCGCTCAATCCGCCGTCCGGCTGCACGTTCCATCCACGCTGCCCCTTCGCTGACCAGCGCTGCAAGAGCGAGCGGCCCGAAATGCGCGGTTTTGCCGATGGCTCGCGAGCCGCATGCCACCGCATCGAAGAGACGGTGAAGGCGATCCACGCGGCCTGAGACAATTTAGTTCCCTGAAGCCTTGGGCTCCGTGTCGTGCCAGACGCGGAGCCTCTTTTTTTCGTGCGGTTCAAGTGAACTGCTTTGCGGGCCAATGGTCCTCGCATTCCCGTCGTCAGGTGAATGCTACGGTGCTAACCGGAATTCAACGAAATCGGCCCATGACCATTTCCGGGCTTCGATACTCACGTTAGGGTAGGGGCCGAAAGCCGGGCCGGACCCGCAACGAGGCTTGGCTGGGATCGAATGCGTTGATTTGAAGAGTTGGCTTATGAACACGACCTCCGACACCGATTTCCCCGTCCTCAATGCCGTTGAAGCCCGCGTTCTCGGATGCCTGATCGAGAAGAAGGAAACGACACCAGACGTCTATCCGCTGACGCTCAATTCGGCCCATGCTGCAGCCAATCAGAAGACGGCACGCGATCCCGTCATGGTGGTCGAGCAGGTGGACGTTCATCGCGCGCTCTCGTCGCTGTCGCAGAAGGGACTGGTGCGCCAGGCATTTGCATCGCGCGTCGAGCGCTACGAACACCTGGTCGCCAACCGCTTCTCGCTGACATCGCCGCAGATCGCCATGCTGGGCCTCCTGCTTCTTCGTGGCCCGCAGACGGCCTACGAGCTCTGGGCGCGCAGCGAGCGCATGGCGCGTTTCGCCTCGATCGAGGATCTGAAGGACAATATCGATCTGATGATGGGCCGCAGGCCGCCACTGATCGTTCAACTGAACCGTGGAGCAGGTCAGCGAGAGGACCGTTTTGCGCATCTGCTGTGCGGCGAAGTCGAGCAGCCGACGGCCGAAAGGGTGGCGGTATCTTCGGCGCCGAGTGGTTCGGCGCTGTCTGCCCTCGAAGAACGACTGGAAGCACTCGAGCAGAAGGTGGCGACACTGCAGGAGCAGCTTGACGCCCTGTTGCGCTGAAACAGCCATCCTATGTCAGCGATATCCACCGGACGGGTCGCCGCCCGGTGGTCGTGACAGCCGGGGTTTAGCCGGCGACGTCGACCAGCCTGCAGGCCGGGCCTTCCTTGACGCGAGGATAATCATAGGCGCCGACCTTCGAGGTGGCATAGCCGCCGCCAACCAGGGCTTCGGCCAGCTTCACCGCAGCGGTCACGCCGTCGATAACCGGCATCCCTGTGCGCGTCTTCAGGCGGTCGCACAGTTCGGACATTCCCGCACAGCCGAGGATGATTGCCTCGGCACCATCTTCCTGCCGCGCCTTGAGGATCTCCTGTACCAGCATTTCCTCTGTGTGGGCGAGATCTTCCTCCAATGCCAGCACAGGCATGTCTACCGAGCGGACCTTGCGGCAGCGATGGCCGGCACCATAGGCCTCGGCGAGATCCTCAATGATCGGCACCGAGCGGGGCAGGGTCGTGATGATCGTAAACCGGGTGGCTATGTTCATCGCCACTTGCACTGCCGCCTGACAGATGCCGATCACCGGACCGCGGGCGATTTCACGCGCAGCGCCAAGACCGGGATCGTCGAAGCAGGCGATAACGTAGGCGTCGACGCCGCGCTGCTCACCCTTGCGTATTTCGGCAAGCATGGCCGGCACGGCCATGGCTTCGTCGGCGTGGCCTTCAATGCTGGCTGGGCTTGACGTTGGGTTAACAGACTCCAGTTGGGTCTGGGGTGCTGCAACACGCTCGGCGCTTCGATGCGCCTGTTCGGTCATGGAGCGGGTGGAATTCGGGTTGATGAGCAGGAGGCGCATGGATCAGCTCGATTTCCGAAGAGCAGCAAGGAGGGGGGCGGCCGCCGTATCAGGCGTCAGCATTGCGGACCGCTTGGCGAGAGCGCCGGTACCGCCGCATTCGGCCGTCGTCCGGTGAAATCCGGCAGCAGGCGATAAATAGTCCTGGGCCGGCAGTTCAGTGAAATCAAAGTCCATCGGGGCTCTCAAGTGGCGCCGCGCCTGGGTCTCAAGCCCCGTCGCACGGTCGTGTTTAAGCAGTTGCCATTGCACATCAAGTTGCGGTACACAATATTGTCTACAATTTTGTAGTCAATATCTAACTGCAGCGGGTGGAATTGACTTTGAGCGCCGCACGGCGAGAGTAAGTGAACGGCTAAGGGAGATTTCATGTACAACGCGGACGAAGCCGCCGGTGCTCCGACGGCGATCATTTGCGAGAAGATCTGGCTTGCGATTGCAGAACGGCGGCTAAGGCCGGGAACGCGATTGAAGGAAGAGCAACTTGCCGAAATATTCTCCGTCAGCAGGGCCCGGATCCGCCAGGCACTGACTGCGCTCGAGCGCGACGGCTTGGTGACGATCATGCCGAACCGCGGCGCCTTTGTCTCTGAGCCCTCCGTGGATGAGGCGCGCGATGTCTTCGTTGCCCGCCGGGCTATCGAGCAGCGCGTGGTCGAGCGCCTTTGCGAACGCGCCAACCCCAAGGATATCGTGCGGCTGCGCGCACATATCGAAGAAGAGCGCATCGCAGGTCGGTCCGGCAATCTCTCTGATATCGTTCGGCTTTCCGGAGGTTTTCACCTGTTGCTCGCCGAACTCTCGGGCTCGGCCTTCCTCTTCGGCATCCTGCGTGACCTCGTTTCCCGTACATCCTTGATCACCGCGATGTACCGCTCGAACCACCTGCACAACTGCGGTCCGGACGAACATCTGGCTGTGGTCGAGCACGTCGCGTCGCGCGATGCCGCAAGTGCGATCAAGGAAATGGCCGAACACTTGAACCACGTGGAAGCGGAACTGGACTTGGACGAGGAAAAGGACCAGCCCCGCGATCTGCGCACTGCCTTGCTTTGACGCCCGGCGCCCGACCCATTGCACCGCACTTTAGAGGAGGCGGTGCCTGCCAGCAGACTGAAGGAAGATATGACCAAACGTAGTTACTATGCGCCCCATGGCGGCAACCCGCCGCAAACCCAACTCCTTTCGGATCGCGCGGTCTTTACCGAAGCCTACGCGGTGATTCCGAAGGGGACGATGATGGACATCGTCACCAGCTATCTGCCGTTCTGGGACAAGACCCGGCTGTGGATATTGTCCCGTCCGCTCTCCGGTTTTGCTGAAACATTTTCACAATATATCATGGAAGTCGCTCCGGGCGGCGGTAGCGAGCGGCCGGAACTCGACGCGGGCGCCGAGGGCGCAATCTTCGTCGTCGAGGGTGAACTGACCGTCACGCTCGACGGCAAGGCGCACAAGATGCAGCCGGGCGGGTTCGCCTTCATTCCGCCGGCCAGCAATTGGACCGTTCGCAACGGAAGCGAAGCGCCGGTTCGTTTCCACTGGGTGCGTAAGGCCTATGAGCACGTCGACGGCTTGCCCGTGCCGGAAGCCTTCTTCGCCAACGAAGCCGAGATCACCCCGTCACCGATGCCAGGCACCGACGGCAAGTGGGCAACGACCCGGTTCGTTGATCCGGCCGATCTGCGCCACGACATGCACATCACCATCGTGACGTTTGAGCCTGGCGCGATCATCCCCTTTGCCGAAACCCACGTTATGGAGCACGGCCTCTATGTGTTGGAAGGCAAGGCGGTCTATCGGCTCAATCAGGATTGGGTTGAAGTCGAGGCCGGTGACTACATGTGGCTGCGCGCCTTCTGCCCGCAGGCCTGCTACGCCGGTGGCCCGGGCAAGTTCCGCTACCTGCTCTACAAGGACGTGAACCGCCACATGAAGTTGAAGACGCGTTAAGGCGACCGACGCCGGGTAAAGCAAAACCGCGCATTCACAGAATGCGCGGTTTTCTAATTCCATTACATTTTACGCCGGACCGAGCCGTGCGTTCGAGACATTGCCGCGACCGCGCGAACACGATCGCTTGCTTCAATCCACCAGTTGCGGATCGGCTGGCTGGAGGCTCCTTGGCTGCAACCGCCGCAGCGTATTGCCGGCCGGGTTCTTGTCGAGATGCAGGACGCGCGTGAAGAAGTCGTTGCCACGCTCGGTCCGTCCGATGTTGACGATCGTGACGCCTTTGAGTTCCTCGTCCATGAACTTCAGGACGCGCTGATAGGCATCGTCCTCCAGAGTGTCGAGCGCCTCGTCGATGATCAGCCACCGCGGCTTGTGCAAGCTGAGCCGGGCGATGGCCAGAAGCCGTTGCTCCGCCTCGCTGAGGTTCATCTGCTTGCGCGCATCCTGGTCGAGCCGGCCACTCAGCCGACCAAGTCCGACCTTCGAGAGCACGCCTGCGAGCTCGCCCTTGCCGTAGGTATCTGCAGCACCGGGATAGGCGAGAACGTCGCCAAGGGTTCCGGGCGGAAAGTAGGGTGACTTCGGGACGAAGGCGAGGCCATCATCCACCGGCAGTGCGATGCGGCCATGGCCCCAGGGCCAAAGTCCGGCGATCGCCCGGAAGAATGGCGCCTTCTCCACCTCGGGAGCACCGGTAACGAGCACCCGTTCGCCCGGATCGATCGTAACGCTTTGCTCCCGAAGCTTGATGCAGCCGGTTGGCGAGACGATCTCGACATTGTCGAAGCTCATCTGCGGCGTTTCCGACGTCTTAAAGTCGATACGCTTGTCGCCCTCATGCCTTTCGTCGGTCATCAGCAATGCCGAACGGAAGGCGGCGACACGCAGCAGCGTGGCACGCCAGTCGGCGATCGCGCCGATGTTGTCGACGAACCAGCGCAAGGATGCATGCACCTGGTTGAAGGCGCCGACCGCCATCATCAGCCCGCCGAAGCTCAAGTCTCCCGAGAAATAGACCGGTGCGGCGATGACGATCGGGGCGACGACGGTGATCCAGCCATAGCCCCCGGTTACCCAGGTCAGCCTCGTCACGGCGCGTAAGAGGCCGTAACTGATCTCAAGTACAGAAGCAAGATCGCGCTGTAAGCGTTTCTTTTCATTTGCTTCACCTGACGAGAGGGATACAGCCTCGATATGTTCGCTGACGCGCATGAGCGAAAACCGCAGCGCCGCCTCGCGGGCATAGTGCTCTCCGTTGAGCGCCACCAGCGGCCGGCCGACGAGCCAGCTTAGCCAGGAAGCTGTGCCCGCGTAGAGAATGGCAGCCCAGACCATGTAGCCGGGTATGGCAAAGGCATAGTCCGCGACATGGAAGACGAAGCCGTCGGAGAGTGACCACAGCACGCCGATGAAGCTCACCAGCAGAATGCCCGATTGGAAAAGGCCGATCGAAAGCCCTGCAGAGAGATCGGTCAGATGGCGCGCATCCTCATGGATGCGTTGATCCGGGTTGATGCCGATCGCACCCGCATTCGCCAGCCGAAATGCACGCGAGGGGCGCATCCATTCGTTGATGAGATCTTCGGTCAGCCCTTCTCGCAGACGCAGCTTTATCACCTGTCCGAGCCAGGTTTGCAGAACGTTGAGGACGAGAAGCACGCCTGCGATCTGGGCAAAAACGACAAGCTGATGCAAAAAGGCTGGCAGGTCGCGGCGCTCGAGCGTGTCGTAGAATGGCTTGTACCATTGATTGAGGATGATTTGGCCGAAGGCTGTCACCACAATGACAACGACGATGCTTATGGTCAGCCAAATGATCTTGTTGCGTAGCGGCGAGGCCATAAAGGCCCGATGCATCATCCGCAATTGATCACCGAGGGATTGTTCGTCGCTGGGTTCTATCCGGCCGTTATTTTTGCCGTTGGTCCGGTTCGACATCGGTGCGAATCTCTCCTTCCCGGTCTCCTCAATTAGAATATAGCGTGCCTCGCCCCCTCACCCTAGAGCGGATTGTCTGAGATCACATGTAACCGCGGTCACAAAGCCCCGCTTGTCCCGGCGCAAAAGTGATTTGTAACGTTTGGCAGCGGGTCCATAGTTTCGCCAGACGAGGGCGAAAACGGCGCCATGGGAGGAACCTGCATGTCCGCGCATCTCGATCAAATCCGCGATCAGCAAAGAGAAACCTGGGATCGATTTTCCGCCGGCTGGAAAAAGTGGGACGCTCTCGTCCTCGGTTGGCTTGCCCCCTTCGGCCAGGCGATGATCCGCCAGGCAGCGATCAAGGACGGCGATCAGGTGCTTGACGTCGCCGCCGGAACGGGCGAGCCGGGACTGACAGTCGCCGCGTCGATCCCGAAAGGCCGCGTCACCGTCACCGATCTCTCGGAGCGCATGCTGCAGGTGGCGAACGAAAACGCCAGCAACCGCGGTCTGACGAACTTTGAAACCAGGATCAGTGATGCCGGTGCCTTGCCTTTCTCCGACGCGACGTTCGATGCTGTCCTGTGCCGGTTCGGGTTCATGTTCTTCCCGGACGTTGCGGCAGCCGCCGAGCAATTGCGACGGGTAGCAAAGCCTGATGCGCGCGTCTGTGCCGCCGTCTGGGGGGCACCTGCCAAGAACGCCTGGGCAACGACGATTATGTCGACCATAGCGCGCCACGTCGAATTGCCGAAACCGCCGGCGGGAGCGCCCGGTTTGTTCCGTTGTGCGCCGGAAGGACTGATGACGGCTCTCTTTACCGACGCAGGGCTGCGCGACGTCCGCGAGGAAGAGGTCTCGACCACGATGGTGCACGACACGCCCGAAGACTATTGGGCCTTCATGACCGAAATCGCCGCGCCCGTGGTAGCGGGTCTGGGGCAGGCAGATGTAGCCACTCGGGACCGTATCAAGGTCGCGGTTCTGGATCTTGCCCGACAGGCGAGCAGGGCAGGCAAAGTCGAACTGCGCTCCACCGCGACCATCGTCACCGGTACGCGTTAGCCGACGGGGCACGGTGGTGGACTAAGCCTTGACGTCACGCGCTTTGGGCAAGGCCATTGGCCGGATCAGCGTGTGAACGCTGGATCGCGCGGCGTCGCCGCCTGACCACTTTTTCCGGCCGCGAGCATCCGGACCATCTCGGCGACCGCCGCCTCCCGTTGCGGATCCTTCCCTGCGGCATAGGCAAGTGGCGATGCCACGGAAATATCAGGCTCGATGCCGATCCCTTCAAGCCGCAGATCGTTGTCGATCACGGCGTCGGAAACCGCCAGTTCGAGCAGGCTGTCATCGGGCAGCACATAGGCGCGGCCTGCAAGAAGCGCACCCGCCGTCCGTTCGCCGACCAGCGGAATGGCGTTTTGCCTGAGCGCGTAGGCGAAAAGTTCCAGACCGCTGCGCGTGCCCCTGTCGATCAGCGCGATCACCGGTTTTCGCCACCGAAAGTTCGCAAGCGTTGCATCGCCCTTGCGCGAAATCAGCCGGAAAGAAGGCGTGTCGCCGACGAACAGCTCGGCGGCATCGGCCGGACCGCCACCCCAGCGCCCGCGCAGATCAACAACGAGGCCTTCCGCATCCTTGAGCGCTCCGTTCGCCAGGGCGTCTGCGACGATATCGAGACCATGGCGCGTGGACAGTGTCCACATGCGCACGTAGCCGATCCTGTGGCCATCTCGTTCGCTCAGTGTCACGCTTTCGCCGATTGCCCTCTCGAACATCGGCAGCGGTCGCAATTGCTCCACCGGAACCCTGATCGACATCGGTGCGGCGCCGCGCTCCCTTTGCAATCGGATCTCGACACTGCTGCCGACCTTGCCATCGAACGAGCCGATCTCCCGATAGGGATCCCCATCGACGGCGAGGATTTCGTCTCCGACGAGCAGGCCGGCCTTCTTGGCAGGGGAACCATCATAGACGTCGACGACGAAACGGTGGCCGTTTTCGACGGTCGTCACCATGCCGATGCCGGGATAGCGGACTTCGCCGTCCGGCGGAAACAGGCGGCGTATATCGTCGCGGATCGCGAAACGGAAAATGTCGGACAGCTCGAAATAGTCGATTGTATCGGGCTTGTAGCGCCCGGTATGCGTCACCTTAAGGCTGGCGAGGAGTGACGTGATTGCGTCGTCGACGTCGGCGACCGGGCTGGTCAGAGAGATTGGCCTATTCCCGGGCTCTAATTTCGACCGAACCGCCGCGTTGAAGCGGTCGAGCGCCTTGCCGTCGTAAAAGTTCGAATTCACCAACTCGACGACACGGTCGAACACCGGCTGGCCGGAACGCGGCAAGTCATCTGCGCGCGACACCGCCGAGGCCGATAGCAACAATGACAAGGACAGCGCCACAGCCGACAGTCCTGGGGGCATCGCCATTTCTCCAATTTCCGACGGATCGATTATCGACGAATTCTGCCAACGCCCGTGTTCACCTGTCTGCAAAATCGCGTGATCTCGGTAGGAGCCACCGTGCGCTCTGTTTTCGGGCCAATCTCACGAGGCAGGCGAGAGATCGCGACAAGGCGGGATCCTGTGCCTGCAATCATTGATTGCGCGCCTATCGATCATTTAGCGCGCCGCGATAAATCTAAGCCCGATTTACGGGCAAGACCCGTCCAAGCCCGACTGCGCCAGATCGGGCGTCTGATCACTTTGGGTCATCAGACGCCGGCGGCCAAACTAACTCGTAGGAGCTATTAAAGCCATTCAAACCAATCCGTTAAATGGAGCGGAATTTATTATGACATTTATGTAACGACGTTGTCATATGCTTTACGGTTTAAGTAAAAATCTAACGGATTATGAAGATTTATCGACAGCAACAGATTACGTCTTGTCTTTTCGCATTAGTGTTTGTAAACATTCGAATATAGGGGTTTCATTACAGCTTTGAACGCGGGAGGGTGGCATGCCGCTGTCGTCGATGCTTGATTCCAAGAATTCCCGTCACCTCCGCCGAAAGTCAGCCGCACAGGATGGGCCACCTGCCCAGGAAACGGCGATGATCGAACGCCTTTTCCGGTGGTTCGGTGGCAGGAAGGCGCGAGGCTTCACACCGCGCTCGGAAACCAACCATCTGCCCGGGCTCGCCCTCGAGACACTTGAGCCTCGCTACCTGTTGTCTGCCGATATCATGCCCTTTGCGGTGGACATGGTCGGTGATGGCGGCGCTGACTACAGCCTGCGCTATGACAACCTCATCCAGGCGGTGCAGGTCTACGACAACAGGTCGAGCCTCCTCGTTGCGCAGAGGAATGCCGCGCAGATCGACTATATCCGGGTGACCGGTACAGCGGCGAACGACACGCTGACAATCGATTTCGGTACGGCTTTCCTTCAGGCGCTCGATATCGATTTTCAAGGCGGCGACGGCGACGACAAGCTCTCGCTAACCGGCGGCGTGTTCGATCTCGTCGAGTTCGCATCCGATGGCGCAGGGTCAGGCGTGTTCACCGCCGTCGACGGCCAGATCAGCCATCGGATCGGTATCGGTGGCGTCTCGACCGTGACCGACGCGACGACTGCGCAGGAGCGGATCTTTGCCGACGTGACAGGCGAGGGGCAGACTCTGCGCCTCAGCGATTCTGGCACACCCGGAGATGGGTTCTCAACGCTCGACAGCATCAATGGCGGCGCGCTGGTATCCTACACCTTCGCTTCGCCCAATCTGAAGCTGACGATCGATACCGGTGCCGGCGACGACACCTTTGTACATAATGGGTTCGACAATGCGATCTCCGGCAAGGTTCTCCTGAGTGGCGGTGCAGGCAGCGACGCAGTGATCGGGCCTCCGGTAGATACCAACTGGAACATAACCGGGCTCAACGCCGGCAACGTTTCAGGGGTGTCCTTCGTCGAGGTTGAGAATCTTAGAGGTTCTGCCGACAACGAGGACACCTTCTTCGTTTCAGCTGGCGGCGGACTGACCGGCGTTATGGACGGTGGCGCCGGCGGCTTCGACAGCCTCGTTCTCGATGGCGGTGTTTTCCAATCCGTCACTTACGTTGCGACCGGTCCTGCGTCCGGCACGATCACCCGCGATGGTCAGGTTCTGCGCTACGATGGTCTGGAGCCGATCACAGACAATACGGTCGTCGCCGATCGTATCATCGCGACCAGCGATTTCGACGACGAAGCACGGCTGAAGGACAACGGTGACGGCACTTTGACGCTCGAGTCGCTGTCGCTGATCCCGACCTTCGAGAAGGTCACCTTTGCCAAGCCCACCAACAGCCTGACGATCAAACTTGGCGCCGACCTCGGCATCCCGCTGCTGTCGAAGGATGTCTTGACGGTCACAGGCGTCAACCTCGGGGCTGCAAGCTTTACCGTTTTTGGCGAGAACGCTGCCGATACAGCCGGCGATGACGGCAAGGACGAAGTCCTCATCGAGGGGACAAACACATTCGGCGCCGTGGTGGTTCATGCCGAAAAGATCACGGTTTCAGGTAATGTTTCGGCGACGACGGTCACCCTTGTGGCGCTCGCCGAAGACGACGGTAAAATTACCGGCGGCGCCTATTTCGCGACACCCGAGGCGATCATCGACCTCAGCGGCGCGACCATCACCGCCTCTGGCGCCGTGCAGATCTCGGCGACGGCGGATGCGACCGTTTCGGCTTCAACCGCGGACGTCGGGCCGCTCGAAGGCGTCATTGTCACCGTTCTGCCGGAGGCGAGGATCAAGTTTGATAACAGCACGCTGACGGCTGCGAGCCTTTCGGCCGGCAGTTCGGTCAGCGTTTCGCTGACCGCCGCTGACGAAGGCGATGCAAGCGAGAACGACACGACCAAGGATGCTGCGGTTTCCGTCACGGTTGTTCTCAGCGATTCCATCACCGAAGTGCTGGGCGGCAGCGCCCTCAACGTATCCGGCGCCGTTTCGTTGACCGCCGACACCCAGTTGGCACTGACGACAACAGCCGATGGCGGTTCCGGCTCCAAGGGTGCGAGCGTTGCCGTTTCGGAAGTGAACGCGACGACGCGCGCCTATATGGCGGGCAATTCGGCCCTCAACGCCAATAGTGGTGACCTGCCCGATTCCGTCGCCTTTAGCGCAACACTGACCAGCAATGTCAGCACGACGGCGATCTCGAGCGCTGGCGGTTCGAACCAGGGCGATGGCACGAGCGAATCCGAAAAGCGGCTGGCCGACCCGAACCAGGATAGCAACACCTCGGACAAGGCTGCGACCAGCGGCGGCGACATCACCTTTGCAGGTGCCGTCACGGTTTCCGATTACCGAACCACGACGGAAGCCTATATCGATAGCTCCATCCTCGTTTCCGCAAGCACGCTTGCCTTGACGGCAACCTCCACCGAGAGCGTTACGGCAGGCGCCGACGGTTCGGCCACGGCCAGCGCGGGCACAGGCGTCGGTGTGGCTGTCGCGCTTGGCATTGCCGATGTTACCACCCGCGCCTATGTCGCCGGAACGTCCGATCTGACGGCGAGCGCAGTCGACGTCAATGCCACGCTGAATGCTGGCGAAAGCTTCGTCGTGACGGCGGAAGCCGGTGCTGGCGGCGCCGAAACCAATGTCGCTGGCGCCCTTGCCATCAGCATTATCATGACCGACGTCGAAGCCGTTATCGAGGCGGGTGCCTCCGTTAACCTCCATGGCGGCGACCTGAGCCTCACGGCTTCGTCGACCACCCATGCCGAGACCGCTGCGACCCCGAACGGCGCCGATCTCGGTGAAGCCGGTGAGACCGGCATCGGCGGCTCAGTAGCGCTCGCCGTCATCGACAACAATACGAACGCGCTAATCGAAAACAGCGCGACGGTCACGGCCGCAGACGACGTGACGCTTTCGGCAACCGGCAACCATGAATCCGAGACGACGGCGGAAGCCGGCGGCACCGGCGGCAGCACCGGAATCGGCGGCGCTGTGGCGATCGACGTGATCGACAATACCACCCGCGCCTCGCTCGGGACGGACGATGTCGAACTCGACATAACCGGTGATTTCTTGGCAACGGCGACCCATCATGGCCTGAGCACGACCACGGCCGATGGCACGGCGATTGGCTCGACCGCGGTCGGTGCCGCGATTGCGCTGGCCTTCGTCGACAATCGCGCGATCTCGACCACCAACCGGAATCTGCGCGCTGACGGCTCTGTCAGCCTGTCGGCGTTGGGCGACGGCTCCAGCAAGGCGGAAGCCAGGGCAAGCGCCAAGGGCGCCGACAAGAACGACGAATCCGCCGATGGCAACACCAAGGCCGATCAGCAGAAACAGAAACAGGTGGACTTCGCCAACAGCAAATCAGGCGATGCAGACAGCACAAGCCAGACCGCCAATACTGGTGGTGGCAGCGGTGGCGATGTCGGCGTCGCGGCCGCCCTTGCGATCAACGTCTCCGACAGCGAAGCGCTGGCGAGCATCGGCAATGGCCGCACCGTGACGGCCGGCGACGGCGCCGGAACCGGCGGCGTGAACCTGCAAGCGAAAAACAACATGGATGCCTCGGCGATCGCCGATGGCAGCGCGACGCTCGAAAGCGAAACCTCGGGCACGGCGGTGGGCGCCGCCGTGGCGATCAACGTCGCCGATATGAGCAACAGGGCGATCATCGGCAACGGCGCGATCGTCAATGCCGACGGCAGCGTCACGCTGTCTGCCACGATGAAGAATGCCGGCGGCGACCAGAAGAACATCTTCGAAGCGCATTCGACGTCCGGCGCCAGCGGCGGCGACACCGGCGTTGCCGGATCGTTCGCGCTCAACGTGTCGGATGCCACCGCAGAAGCGGCGATCCGGCCTTCCGCCAGCGTCACGCTCGGCAGCGACGACGCCTCGCTGACGGTCTCCAACACGTCTGAAAGCAGCGCTGTCGCCGAGGCGGATGCGGAGAGCGCCAGCACCGGCGTTGGAGCCTCCTTCGCGATCAATGCGGCCGACAACACAGCGTCGGCAAAAGTCGGAAATGCCGTTGTCCGCACCGGCCTCGACGACCTGACGCTCAGCGCCACCGGTAGCCACAAGACCACCACGACGGCAGAATCCGGCGCGACGGCCGAGGATGGTACCGGCGTTGGCGGCGCCATCGCGATCACCGTTGCCGACAATGTGACGGAGGCGAAGCTCGGCACCGGCGGCCTTATCGACCTTGACGGCGCCTTCAGCGCCACCGCGACCCACCATGGTGAAAGCACCACCTCGGCACTGGGCGATGCGCTTGCCGGCAACACAGCGGTCGGTGCGGCAATCGCGCTGGCCTTCGTCGACGATAGTGCGACTGCGACCACCGTCCGCAACATTACCGCCGATGGCAATGTCAGCTTTGCGGCCCATGGTGACGGCGCCAGCACGGCCGAGGCTAGAGCCAGCGCTGCAGGCGCGGACAAGGATAAGGAAACTGACAGCGGCAATACGACCGCTGATGACCAGAAAAACAAGCAAAAACAGCTCGCCAACGAGAAATCGGGCAAGTCGAACACCGGCGACAAATCCGCAACGAGCCAGGGCGGCACCGGCGGCGGCCAGGTGAGCGTCGCCGCAGCGCTCGCCATCAACGTTTCCTCGTCGCTCGCCGTCGCCTCGATCGGTGATGGCGTCACAATCATTGCGGGGCAAGGTGCGGGCACCGGAGCGCTTCAGCTCCACTCCTCCAACAATATGAATGCTAGTGCCGCGGGTGACGGCCAGGCAACGACGACGAGCAGCGGCACCGGCGTCGGTGTCGCCGTTGCCATCAACGTCGCGACCATGCGGAACGAAGCATCGGTCGGGGCCGGCGCGCATATCACTGCCGACGGCCTCACGGCTTCGGCGACGATGAAGACGGTCAGCGGCAACGCCGAGCACGATTTCGGCGCGGAATCCACGTCAGGTGCGAGCGGCGGCGACACCGGCGTGGCGGGTTCGTTTGCGTTGAGTGTTGCAACCACCAATACGCTCGGCACGATTGGGCTCGACCACGGCGGTGGCGGCACGACGTCTGTGACGCTCACTGGCGGCAACGTCAGCCTGCAGGCAACCAACACAACCAAATCGACGACAGAAGCGACGGCCCATGGTGCCGGCAGCGGTTCGGGAAGCACTGGCGTCGGCGCATCGATAGCGCTTGGTATTTCGCTCAACACGACCTTCGCCGGGATCGAAAACGGCGAAACGATCAGCGGCAACACCGGCAACTTCCAGGCACTTGCCACCTCGAACGATACGGTCACCACCACCGCAAAAGCGGGCGCAGCCGGAAACACTGCCGTCGGTGGCGCAATTGCAGTCGCCTACGTGGATAATGACACGGATGCACATA
Source organism: Ensifer sp. SSB1 (assembly GCF_016652895.1). NCBI lineage: Bacteria > Pseudomonadati > Pseudomonadota > Alphaproteobacteria > Hyphomicrobiales > Rhizobiaceae > Ensifer > Ensifer sp. SSB1. The sequence continues at coordinate 31,282 of NZ_JAEPRP010000012.1, read as the reverse complement.
TCGGTTCGGGTGCTGGCGGTGCGATCACTCTGACCGGCAATCTCGCCGCGCAGGCGAGCCATGCCAGCACGATCCACACGCTCGGCGACGGCGAAGCGGCCGGCAGCAATGTCGGCGTCGGCGTTTCGCTCGCTTTGAACATCGCCGAAGTGACCAACGATGCCTTTGTCGGCAGGAACTTCTCCGGCGCCAACAATGTCAGTGTCACCGCCACGTCGACTTTCGACACGAAGGCAGAGTCCAAGGCGAGCGCCAAGGGAAATGATACCTCGAAGGCGAACTCCGACCAGGAGAGCAGCAACCAGACGAACATGGCGCAGAACCAGAGTGGCGGCTCGAAGGCGCCGACCCAATCTGGCAGCAGCAGTCTCGGCACCGCCGATAGCAAGAGCACCAACGAGACGGGTAAGTCGACACAGGGCGGGACCAGCGTCGCCGCAACGATCGCCGTCAACTTCCTCGACGCCGACAACACCGCGACGATCGCAAGCAATGTCGTGATCGGGTCTTCGGGCGCGATGGAAGTCGAAGCGACGATGACCACCGACGCGCGCGCGCTCGGCACCGCGACATCGACCAACACCAGTTCCAACACCGGCGTGGCTGCCGCTGTCGGCCTCAACATCGCCTTGCTAGACAATACCGCGCAGGTCAACTCGGGTGCAGATCTGACAGCTGGGTCGATCCAGGTCCGGGCTGTGACTGCCGAGGGACAGAAGAATACGTTCCAGGCACGGGCGCTTGCTGGCGCCGTGTCGAAGAACACGGCCGTTGGCGGCTCCGTCGCGGTCAACTATCTCGACGTCAATTCGAGCGCCATCATCGGTAATAATGCCGATCTCGACGCCAACGCCGGCGGGATCGCTATCAATGCAGTCAGCGTCAACGAGATGCAGAGCATCGCCGGCGGCGCGGCGCTGAGCCTCAATGGCGGCACCGGTGTCGGCGTCGCGGTTTCCATCAATATCGTCAACGATCTCAACACCAAGGCCGACGTTGGGACCGGCGTCGATGCCGAGGCGAGCGGTGCGATTGGTGTCACGGCCCATGCCGAACTGCTGCCGATTACGGAGAGCATTCCTGTCATCGGCAATCTGGCGGTGACCAGCTTTGCTGCCGGCGTTGCGGCAAGCAACGGAACGGCGGTGGGCGGCTCCTCGAGTGTCAACGTCGTCTTCATGGAGACGCATGCCTTCATCAATGACGGCTCCGACTTCGACGGCGATGGCGGGGTGACCGTCGAAGCGACCGACATCTTGACCATGGTCAGTGGTGCTGGCGGCATCGGACTGTCCGGCGGCAGCAATGCCGGTGTCGGCATCGGCCTCGACGTGAATGTCATCATTCGCAATACCAGCGCCTGGGTCGGCGGAACGGCGGACCTCGGTGCGATTGCCGGCAATATCCTCGTCAATGCCGATTCATTCGACACCATCACCTCGATTGCCGCCACCTTCGGCTTGAGCCTCAGCGGCTCGGGCGTCGCCGCGTCAGTCGGTGTCGTCGTCCTCGACACGTCGACCGAAGCCTATGTCGAGACAGGAACAGCACTCGACAAATCCGAGATTCATGCCGGCGGAAATGTCTCCCTCAAGGCAACTGGTGACGCCAAGATCTTTGCGCTCGCCGGCGGCATCGCCTTTGGGCAGGGGGCCGGTATCGGTATCGGCGGCACGGTCTTCGTTCATATCGACGATGTGAAGGCTGAGATCCGCGGTCATGCCGACGTCGAAACCGGTGGGCCGGTTGGCCTTGACGTCTCGGCGATTTCGACCGAGGACGTGACCACGATCGCCGCCGCCGGCGGTGTATCGGCCAGCAGTGCCGCCGTGGCCGGTTCTGTTGCGGTCACGGTGCTGACGGAAACGACGATTGCACGCATCGGCTCGAATACGGCGGTCACGGCCCAGTCCGGCGCAAACGATCCGGGTGTCGCGGTCTATGCCTATGGCGAGACGGATCTGCTCACCGTTGCCGGGTCACTGGCCGCCTCCGGCGGTAGCGCCGCTGTTGGTGCCGGCGTGAACATCGCCACGCTGATCAAGACCACGCAGGCCTCGATCGACTCCGGCATGGATATGGATGCCGATGGCAACATCAAGGTCGAGGCAACCAGCAGCGAGGACGTCGGCTCCTTCTCGGTTGCAGCCGGCGGGGCCTCCTCGGCCGCGATCACGGTCTCGGCGGATGTGTTCATCTTCGACGTGAAGACTCGCGCCTTCATCGGTGACGATCCGATCGACGGCATTGGCAATGCGGGCCTGACCGACGTTCGCGCCCTTGGCAGCGTGCTGGTGCAGGCAGTCGATGAAACGGAACTCGATCTGATCGTCGGCGGCGTCGCTGTTGGCGGCAGCGCCGGCGTTGGTGTCGCTGCCGGCGTGGCCGTCGTCGACAAGGTGACGGAATCGTTCATCGGCGAAGATGCGCGCGTTACCGGTGAAGGTCATCACAGCGTAGCAGCACGCACCGGCCGGTTCGACATCAGCTTTGCCGGCTCGCAAAGCATGGGCGATGGCTATGACCCGCAGACCGACGGCCAGGTCAGCAAGGACAGCCTCGAAGCCGGCGTGCCGATCAAGCAAGGGGGCGGCGGCCTCGGCCAGTTCAACGACCTCGACCAGGATGAGAGCGATGACGGTACCCCAACCGATCCGGGCTTGACCCAGCAGCGGACCGCAACGGCGTCAGTCGACAGCGGCTTCCGCGGCGTCGCGGTCTCCGCAAGCACCAAGGACGATATCGAAACGGCGGCGATCAGCGTTGGTGGCGGCGGGTCCGTCGGTGTCGCCGTCGGTGCGGCGGTCAACGTCGTCAATACGACGACGAGCGCGCTTATCGGTGAAGGCGCGCGCATTAACCAGGACATGAGCGGTGGCGGCAATGGGGCGCAGTCGGTCCTAGTCGCTGCGGCCAGCGATTTCAGCCATCTCGGCGTTGGCGCAGGTGCAGCCGTCGGCGGATCAGCAGCGGCTGCTCCGGCGGTCGACGTGTCGGTCGTCACGACGAAGACCACGGCCACGATTGGCGACGACACTCTGGTCGATGCCAACAACGACGTGGCGGTTATTGCGACGGCCAAAGAGAAGGTTCTCGTCGTTTCCGCTGGTCTGGCGCTCAGCGGTGCGGTCAGCCTCGCCGGTGGCGTCTCGGTCGTCTCGATCGATGCCGACACCTTTGCGCGCATCGGGGATTCGACGGTTGAGGCCGGCGGCGACGTCGCCGTCATGGCCAAGGACGACTCTCAATTCACGATCGTTTCCGGTGCAGTCGCCATCGGGCTCTCCGGCGGGGGTGCCGCAGGCTCCGTCGGCGTCGTCCACGTCACCAAGGACACCGAGGCAACGATCGGCGAACACGCCACGATCGACGCGCGCGCCAATGGTGCGGGCCTTTCGAACGTGCTCGACGGCGGAATCACGACAAGTGGCGGCGATCCGACCGGCTTCTCGACGCTTTCGGGTGAGGCCCACGGCGTCATCGTCCAGGCGCAATCGTCCGAAGTCGTCACCCATATCGCCGTTGCTGGCGCCGGCGGGCTCTATGTCGGCATTGCCGGAGCGGTCAGCGTGACCATCATCGACTCCGACACTTTGGCCGCCATCGGCGCGGGTGCCGCGATCAACCAGGGCTTTGCGGACTATCAGTTGCATCCGGGCAATGTCGGCCTCGGGCAGGGCGTTTATGTCAACGCCGCCAATGATGTCCGCATCACGTCCTTTGCCGGCTCGGCTGCCGTCGGCTTCGTCGGCATTGGTGGCGGCATCGACTTCGGCAGCATCAAGAACGACACGACCGCTTCGATCGGTGCGAATGCCGATATCCTGGCGCGCAACGATGTCGCGGTTAGCGCGGACTCGATCCAGGTCCTGAAGGGCTTCGCCTTCAGCGGCGTCGGCGGCGTTGTTGGCCTCGGTGCGTCGGTCTCGGTCTGGTCGATTGGACAGGATTTCAAGGACGATTACGCCAACGAGAAGGAAGGCACGTCGGGCGATGCCACCACGGGCGGCGGCGATAATGCGGCCGCCGATGCGGGCGAAAAGACCGATGGCGGCGTCGGCGAACTGACCGGCCAGATGACCGGTTTCAGCGGCGACGGAAACTCCCGCACCGCGGACTCCCGTGTCAGGGACAACATGCAGGGTGCATCGGACCGGCTGAATGACCCGTCGTTCTTCTCGGGCGCGGACCTCGATGCCGCGTTGATCCCGACGAATGAGGAGCACGGTACTACCGCCACGATCGAAGCCGGTGCGGATGTCGAGGCCGGCCATGACATTCTGGTCGTCTCGCGCCAGAACATGAAGGTCGATCTTCTGATCGGCAACGCTGCCGCGGGCCTCGTCGGTGCCGGCGCAGCCGTGACCGTGCTCAACGTCTCCGGACAGGTCAAGGCAAAGGCCGGCGGTAACCTCAGCGCCGGCAACCAGATCAAGGTCGAGGCTGAGCTTGACGAAGAGGTCGATGTGACGACCGTCGCCTTCCAGGGCGGGTTCGTCGGCCTCGGCGCATCGGTCATCGTCATCAACGATACCAGCCGCGTACAGGCGCGCCTGCTCGACGGAACGGTGGTGGATGGCGCCAGCCTGCTGTCGGTCTCCGCTTCGAATACGCAGGATTTCGATGTCACGACCACGGGCATACAGATCGGCGCAGTGGCGGCCGGCGCGTCCTATGTCGACCTCAATATCGGCGACACGGACGACAGCACGATTGAGTCTCTAGCGACCATCGGGGCTGGCAGCCAGATCGGCCAGACCGACGCGGTCGGTGCGATCACTGTGCATGCGGACTCGACCGTCGACGCCAAGGCGGAGACATTTGCGCTCGCCGGCGGTGCGCTCGGCCTCTCGTTCAATTTTGCGCTGATCGATGTCGAGACCAACATCGAAGCATCGATCCTTGGCGGCGCAAACATCGATGCCACCGGCACCGTGACGCTGGAAGCGCTTTCGAGCCACAATGCCAAGGGCGATGTTTTCGCGCTCACCATCGGTCTCGGCGCGGTCGGCACGAGCTTCGTGACCGTGAATGTCGTACCGACGACAAGTGCGCTGATCGGTGGTAATTCGACTATTACAGCCGGCGGCATTGTCATCCTCGCCTCCCATAACTTCTTAGGCGCAACGGCCACCGATCGCGGCGCCAAGGCCTTCGCGGAAGCCTCTGGCGGCGGTCTGTTCAGCGGCCAGGGCGCCGTACCCACAGCCAGGTCCAATGCCGTCGTAACCGCTTCTATCGGCGCGGGCGGTGCCCTGACCATCACCAACGACATCGATATCAAGTCGCGGCTGCGCAACTACGCGGTCGCCAATACCGAGGCGAACTCCTTCGGTGCGGCTGCGGTGGGCGCAACCGATGCCGAGGCGGTCGCCAACGGCCAGTCGAATGCGTCGGTGAACGCCAACATCGTTTCGGTTCGCGATATCGGGATCGACGCGCTTGCGGTCAACGGCGCGCTCGCCGTTGCGGAAGCGACTGGCGGCGGTGTCCTTGGGGCGCTGACGCTCAACAGCGCGACGGCAACGGCAAGCCCGTCCTCCGTGGCGGCGACCATCGGAAACAACACCTCCATCCAGTCGGCTCGCCATATTCGCCTGAAGGCGCTTGCCAACACGGAGGGCGACTCCAAGGTCGTCGGGGTGACAATCGGCGGCGTCTTCGGCGCCGGCGATTCCGACGCGACCACAAATGTCAATCCGACCGTCTCCAGCACGATCGGAACCGGCAGTGTCATCAATGCGACCGGCACCGTCTCGCTGGAGGCGATTGCCGCACCCATTCCAGGTACCCAACCCGATTATGCGGTGATCGACGCCGATGGCGCCGCTGATACGATCACCGTCAACAACCATGGCCTTGTGACCGGCGATACGGTCGAATACGACGCCGGCAGCGGCGGCGCAGTGATCCCTGGCCTCAATTGGCCCGATCCGCAGGACCCGGCCGTAAACCGTCAATACAATGTGATTAACGTCGTCGATGGCGGCAATGTCGACCCGAACAAGCTATACTTCGGCTCGACTTTCGATGCGGCAAGCATCGATTCCGAAACCGAAATAATTACTTTCCAGGGCGCGCATAACTTCATCAGCGGCGATGCCGTACGTTACTATGCCGGCCCCGACGAGACTGTAAACAGCTTCGGCCTGACCGAAGGCAATCTCTACTACGTTCTGGTTATCGACGAGTCCCATATCAAGCTGGTCGATACGCATGACAAGGCGGTCAACCCGCAAAACTACTTCAAGAACTTCCAGCCCGACGACATCGCCGGCAATCAGATCACGATCTCCGGCCATGGCTTCACCAACGGCATGGCCGTCACCTATGACGCGCCCGATCCCAAGACTTTCGTCAGCCGGCAAGTCGACGTCAATCCGACAGGGCTCAATCCCGACGGCTCGCCGATCGACGACGGCAGCCAGAACAACATTCGCTTCTTCGACGATAACGGCAATGCGCTGAACCATGGCTTCAGCGAGGGCGAGCATGTCGTCTATAATGTCGAAACAGAAACGGGAGCGCCCGGAACCGCGATTGTGGGGCTGTCCGATGGCCAGACCTACCGCGTCCACGTCGTCAATTCGACCACGATCCAACTGAAGCATAACGACGTCGTCACCGAGCAGGTGCAGTTCGTTCGCAATGCCGGCGGCGACCGCATCGTTCGCACCGACGGCGAGAACTGGGCCGATTTCGGCTTCGGCACCGGCACGCTGTTCATCAGTGGCGCCGGCGCAAACAGCGGTACCTACACCGTTACCGGCGTCAGTGGCAGCACGTTGATCCTGTCGGTCGTCAACAGCGTCACGGAAACAACGCTTACCAAGACCTTCGATCAGTCGATCATCACGCTCACGCCCAACAAGGCGAAGACCGCCGACGATATCCATTCGCTGATCAACGCCAAGAATCTGCCCATCGGCGGGCTCGAAGACGGCAAGACCTATTATGTCCGTGGCGTCAGTGGCCCCGGAGACGACACTTTCGAACTGTGGGACGCGCCGACCGGCGGCACGCAGATGACGTTGACGCCCACCGGGCTTTCCGGCCCCTACGCCAACCACCGCATTGGCGCACTGGCTGTCGATATCTCAAGCGACGCCGCGAGCGAGCAACAACTCCGGATCGACATCAACAATGCGGTGACCTCGGTTGCTGGCGGACAATTCCTGTTCGGCCCGGGGCGCGTTTCTCTCAGTGAAATCGCGCCGCAGTCGGGCGACGGCGTGTCGTCGGCCTATTCAAAGGGGTCGGGCGGCGGCTTTGTCGGCGTCAACGGTAACGACGCCAATATCACCAGCAATCCGAACGTGACCGCCACGATATCGGCGACGCTTGTAACGACGAGCGGCGATGTCTCGATCACCACGTCAGCCACCACCAATACGACGGCGCACGCGGTCAATGGCACCGGCGGTTTCGTCGCCGTCGGCGACGCCGACGCAAACAGCTACCAGGACGTCAACAGCGTCGCCTCCGTCGGCGATGGCACGCGCATCGTCGCCGGAAAGAACGTCACCGTCACCTCCAGTACGAATGTCAATACCGGAGCCTCGTCGCACGCAAGCGCCGGCGGGGCCGTTGGCGTCGCCTCGCCGACGACCGTTGTCTGGATTGAATACAACAGTGCCGCAACGATCGGCGCGGACGCCATCGTTGTCGCCGGCGAGCTCGCCAAACTGGCGGCCTATTCCGAAGCCGGCGTTTCTGCCAACGCGACCGGTTCGGGCATCGGCTTCGGTGGTGATGGCGACGCCGTCACGCATGTCTATATCGGTATCGCCGATCCGAACCCCGATCCGGATCAAGCGGATACGATCGCAACCCTTGGCGATCGGGCTGTTTTGAGCGCCAAGCGGGCTGTTGCCAGCGCGAAAGTCGGACGTTTCGACATCTTCTCGGGCAGCGACGGCCGTGGCGCAGGCTTCTATGGCGAGGGCCAGGCCGAAAGCACGCTGACGGCGCGGCCGAAGGCGGAAGTGCACATCAATGCCGATTCCGAACTGACCGGCTGGGAAGGTGTCGATCTCGTCACGCGCTACGACAACGTCAAGACACATGCCAAGTCCTATGCCCGCGCGACCGGCCTCTTCGGCTTCGTCGATTCCGATGCGCACAACGACACCGATGTAGCCTCGAAGATATTCGGTGCTGCCGGCGCCCTGGTAACCGCGGGCCCGCGTGACAACGGGGATGCCGTGCTCGGCCATCCGGACTATCCACAGGAGCCTGCAGCGTCGAACGAACACCTGGCGCTCTATGCTTCCACGGTCAACGGCTCGATCTCGCAGACGGATGACGCCGACTATAGCAAGCGCTCGCTTGCTGCCGGCGGCTCCGATGGCAGCAGCCCGGACGACCGGCCGCAGCAGATCGATTTCAACTCGGATGTCCTCATTCTTTCGGGACGTTCACCCGAACTGGTGGTCAAGCAGCTCGTCATCGGCGCCGACGGCCAGATTGACGTCGCAGTCGAAGTCACCGTGAACGACAGTGCCAGTGGTGGCGGCAACAGCGAAGGAGAGGGTGACACGATCCAGAGCGACGACATCGTCGTCAATGACATCGTCAATCCCGGCCCGGGCGACGTCGTCTTCGATTCCAAGGAGATGGTCGGTTCCGGCGGCACCTGGACCTTCCGCGACACGCTGCAGCGCGTCACAATCCGCAACGAGTCCGACAAGGACATCATCATCAACAACATCGACGTCGTGACCGACGAGCAGCCGCTTGCCTGGTTGAACCCGTCGAATTCGGTGACGCTGACGTTCAATATCGAACGCGAGGTAGCGCCGACGCTGATCGAAATCACCGATACCGGCGGCCGATCGGATATCTACATCAACGGCACCATCGAGAACCCGATCGGAACTACCTCGATCGTCAATACCGACGGGTCGGTTTTCGCAACCAACGACCGTGGTGTGACCGGCAGCGACGGCCGTCAGTCCCTCATCCGCACGCATATCCTCAACATCCGTGCCGACTAAAATGTCGGCACGACCGGAAACCGCGTCAACATCGACATTGTTGACAGTGCCGGCCTGCCGCAACTCATCAGCTTCGATACAGGCCGTGTCAGCGGCCTGAGCGAGCAGATCTTCCTCGGACATGAAAACCGCTTCTACACCGGGCAACTCGTGCGCTACGACGCAGTCAGCACTGCGATCGGCGGACTTGTCGATGGCGGCTATTACTACGTCATCTCTTCGTCCGATGGCCTGAGCGTCAGGCTGGCAAGCACGCTGGCGAACGCGCTCGCCGGTGTCGCGATCAATCTTTCGCCGAGCGGGCCGCTCACCAACCAGCACAGCCTGATTTCGGCCGAAACCTTTACGGTCGATGCCTTCCAGAACGTCAATCTCGACCTCAAGGCCCTGCTGCGTGAAGACGTCGCCGGCTATTACATCGTCGACATCGACCGGATCAGCGCAGGCGATACCGCCAATGTTCTGCTACAGGCAAGCGTTGAGCAGAGTGGTGCTGGCGCATCCGGCGGCGTGCTTGTCAAGGCGCCGAGCCAGGCGGCGGGCGTCACGCACTATAATTTCTTCCGGCCCGACAGCGGCTCGCCCGAACCGCTCAGCCGAGGGGTCTTCGGGACCGGCAATACGGCGATCGCCTCCACCTACGACTTCCGCGGCATCGATCCCGCAACCGGCAGCCGGACTCTGCCCGGCCTTCAGGCCGGAGCCGTCACCACTGGTGGCGACATCATCGTCGCCGCGGCCAATTCCGACCCCAGCGCCACCACCATCAACGTGCTCGGCATCACCGAGATTGTCGGCAACGGCGATATCGACGTCGTGACCAACGGCTATATCGCGCTTAGCGAAAAGACCGGCGACATGCGGGTCGAGCGCATCAAGTCGACTGCTTCGGACGTGCTGCTCTATTCGCCGCGGCGCATCCTCGATGCGCGTGGCCTCACGGAAGGTGACGCCGAAGCTGATGTCGCCGGCCGCAACATCACCATGGCGGCCGGTGTCGGTCTCTTCAATCCGAACCATGCGCAGGTCGCTGCACAGGTTCTCAACCCGACGCTGCTTGACATCAATTCACCGCTCGGCGGCATCGGCCTGCCCACGGATTTCCTCGAGATCAACGTCGATATCCGCAACGGCGTCGGTGGCCTCGGCGTGCTGAGGGCGTTTGATACCACCGCCGACAGCACGCTTGGCATCTTCCTCGACGAAGTTGCCGGTGACCTCCTCGTCCACACCGTTCACACGACCAGAGACATCTCGCTGCGTACCGTCGCCGGCTCGATCCTCGATGCCCGCAACAACGGCGCCGGTGACGATTTCGCCAACCTGCTCGGCCAGAGTATTGATCTCGACGCCAATGGTGGCGGCTCCATCGGTGCCTTCAACAACGACCTTGAAATCGACTCCTCGCGTGGTTCGTCCAACGACGACGTCGCCCTTGAAGCCGACAACAACATCTATCTGGCGGAAGCGCCGGTTAATCTCGGCGAAAGTGCCGGAAACCTGAGGCTCCTGCTCGCCCATGCCTATGACGGCGACATTCGCATCACTGTGCGCGAGACGGGGGTCCAGGGTGAAAACCTCGATCTCCTGCATAGTGGCAGCGCACGCTTCTCCGAAGACGGCGCCACCTTCCCGACCTTCCAGGCGGATGCCGAGCGTCTCATCCCGCATGGCCAGATCTTCGCCGAAAAGGGCAATGTGCAATTGCGCGTCGGCGACAACGTCACGCTCGATTCGAACAGCGAGATCCTGGCGGCCAAGCGCATCGATATCTATGGTGACGTCACCGCCTTCGACGAAACCATTAGCCTGCTTGCCAATGCCGATATCGGCTTCGGCTCGGTCATGCTGCTACGTGGGCGTATTATCGCCAATGCCGCAGTAACACCCGGCAACAAGACCAATGGCACGCCTGTTGGTACCGCTGCACCGAAGACCAGTGCACCCCACGCCACGAATCTGACATGGATCTTCGGCAATACCGATGTCGACACGATCCAGTTCGGTGATCCCTCAGGCGCCGGCGGCACCAATACCCAAGGCAGCCCCGGCTATATCTTCCTTGGCTCGAAGACTCGTGCCTATGGCAGCCAGACGCTCAATCCAACGGTTGCCGATGGCGAAGACCGCTTCACCGTCTACTACCTGCAGGACACGGCGACCGAAACCTCGCCGAACAAGACAACGGCCGCCGAGCATACGCTGACGCTTGACGGCGTGTCCGGCAGTGATCTTTACGAGGTCTATACGCTTGGCTCGAACAATCCGGGCCTCGGCAATGCCGGCACGGACTTCAACCGCAACTACGTCATCAACGTGCTCGATACCGGGCGCTCCAACGACGGCGTCGATGCTCTGAACATCTACGGCTACAACTCCGCCTTCAACGGCAAGGACGGCGACGGCAACAAGCCGATCGACGACATCTTCCTGCTGCGCGGCGCGAACTATCTGCCGCATGAAACGGCCGATCGGCCTGCCTATGTTGCAATGGTCTACGGACAGCCCACGACCTATGCGGACACGATCGAAGACAACGAACCTTCGAACGAGAGTGCGCGCATCAACTATGACACGGCGCTCAACGGACGTGTGACCGTCGAAGGCCTCGGTGGCAACGACAATTTCTATTCGGACGATACAACGGCCATCGTGTCGCTGCAGGGCGGAGCGGGCGACGACTCGTTCCAGATCGGCCAGATCTTCGGCAACAAGCGCACCGACGATCCGGAAAACGGCGCGACACCGTTCTTCGGCGGCGGCCTGCTTGCCCAGGATGTCTTCCCGGACATGGTCGCAACGACGCGCGGCTGGCTGAGCCCCGGCATCAGTGCGCCGCTCGTCGCGCAGGGCGGAACCGGCAACGACGAGTTCCGTGTCTATTCGAACCAGGCTGAACTGAGGCTCGAAGGCGACGACAACAACGACCTGTTCATCGTGCGCGCCTTTGCGATTGCAGCGGTCGCCAACCAGGATTGGAATGGCGACGGCACGATCGACCAGGACGACCTGCCGGCTGTCACGCTCGACACCAATGGCGATGGCGTCATCAACTTTGCTGATGCCGATTCCACGCCCGACGACTACACCGACGACGTGATCGTGCGCGACGATCAGGGCGTCGCCATGCCGATCATTGGGCTTGGCTTCTCCGTTGCACGGGCGCCGGACATCCGCGCCGGCGGTGGTGAAGACGAGGTCCAGTACAACGTCAATGCTCCGGTTTCCGTCGACGGCGGCACCGGCTTCGACAAGCTCGTCATCCTCGGCACAGAGTTCGCCGACGACTTCGCGATCACCGAACGTGGCATTTTCGGCGCCGGCCTCAATGTGCGCTACACCACGATCGAAGTGGTCGAGGTCGATGGTCTCGAGGGCGACGACGAATTCTTCGTCCAGTCGACCGCCTTCGGCGTTGCCTATCGCGTCATTGGCGGCCTCGGATCCGATACGATCAACGTTACTGGCGACGTGACCGAAGACATCGTGACCCGCGAGCTCGAAGGCGCCTCTGGCGCTGTCGATCACCTCGTCACGTCCGGTGACGCGCTCTACGACGGCGTGCTGGTCGATGGTTTCGACTATAATGTCGCTTCCGGAGAAGAGGGCATCATCCGTATCGACGAAACCGGCGGCCTTACCGCCGTACGCGAAGGCGGCCCGGTCAATGTCGACACCTATACGGTGAAGCTGGCAATCGCTCCGCTTGCCGGCCAAGTGGTCTATGTCACCGTGTCTGCGGCACGCTCGCCGCAGGAAGAGGAAGACGGCACGCTGTTGAACCCGGCGCCTTTGCCGAACGGCCTCGGCGATACGATCTGGCTGTCCACCGTCAACCCCGGCGTCACCGTCACAGACAGCGACTTCCAACATATTGTCATGGTCAACGGCGTACCGCAGATCATCAAGGATCGCGCGGTGGTGCTGCGGTTCGACAGCAGCAACTGGATGAATCCGCAGACGGTCTATGTTTATGCGCCGGACGACCCGCGGGCAGAGGGCGACCGCGTGGTCGTCATCCAGCACAGCGTGATTTCCGATCTCAGCGGCGTCGACACCAACGCAATCGATATCGATGCCGAATACCCCGATGGCGACCCCTTCGACGCGGCTGACGTCCGCAATGTCGAAGTGCTCGTCAGGGACAACGACACGCCCGGAATTTACGTGACTGAGGTCGCGGCCGGCACGAACATTGAAGACGGCCGGTCTCTCGTCATCGAAGGCAGCCCGACGACCCAGTTGACGGATGAAATCCTCGTTCAGCTTCAGACAGCGCCGGAGGTCGGCGACATCATCGTCGTCAAGCTCTTCCTCAACGAGGCGAGTGACGAGGATATCCAGATCTTCGATGTCGACGATCCGACGAACATCTTCAACTCGGTCGGCGACCGGATGTACAAACATGCCGATGGCTACTGGCGGCTAACCTTCGACCATACCAACTGGGATGACCCGGTTCGCATCGGCGTTCAGGCGCGTGACGATATCCCGCGCGAAGATCCGCATACGGCGGTCATCTACTTCCAGCGCGACGACGTTCTAACGACTGACGCCGACCACGACTACGTCTTCCCGAACCTGCGCTCCGGCCCCGGCTATGTCGACATCGAAGTCATTGACAACGACACGGCCGGCGCCGTCGTGCTCGAAACCGGCGGCACGACGCTGCTCAATGCCGATGGCAGCGACACGGACGACTACACGATCCGGCTGACGAAGGCGCCCAGCACCACCGTACAGGTCGCGATCGTCACCGACGGCCTGGCGGATGTCGTCAGCGTCAACGGCGTCGCCGTCACACCCGGCTCGGGCTATACGGTGATCGGCGGTCTGAGGCCGACGCAGATTTTCGACGGCAACCTCGTCTTCAGCAATGACGGTCTCAACGGCAAGATCACCCGCGGCACGGGCGCCGATCTCGGCAGCTTCGTCGACGAAGGCTTCTTCGTCGGCCAACAGATCCGCATCGGCAACGCCGGTGGCAACAGCGGCGATTATTACATCACCGCGATCGACACGGTGGACGGCAAGTTCATCAAAGTCGACCGCACGTTCGGTACCGGCGGCCAGCTTGCCGACGTCATCCTCTCGGACCTTGCCAGCGAGGGTGCCTTCATCGGCAAAATCCAGTTCCATACGGTTGTCGAGAACGGTGCGCTCACCTATCGGATGACGATCGCCGGCCTTGCCGACGATGCGGATGGCTGGCTCGCCTATGGCTTCCTGGAAGGCCAGTGGATCCGTGTCTTTGACGCCGCCGACAACGTTATCGGCAACTTCAAGATCGCGATTATCCGCGGCGAGAACGATACCAAGGATGCCACGATCCAGATCACCTCGGAAAACGCCGGATTGCTGCCGGTCGGCAGCACGCTTTCGGGCGTCAAGGTGCTGCGCACTGCGGCGGTCGCGACCTTCAATCCGGGGAACTACTCTGTCCAGCAGACAGTCGTCCTGCAGGCGGACGAGAACTACCACGTCCCCGTCACGCGCGAAGGCGTCAAGGTCTTCCCGGTCTCGGGACATTATCTGTCGAAGTTGCGCGGCCCGCTGGCTGTCGAAGGCGGCCCGACGGGTGCCGACCGTTCACTGGAAAACGGCCTGAAACTGCCGGGTGAAACGGACGACTTCCTGATCGCGATCGGCGCCCAGCCGCCAGAATCGCAACAGATCGACGTACTCAACATCTTCAACGACACCAGCAAGGAAGATGTCGACGGCGTCATGACGCAAACGACGCTGACCGGCTTCAACATGGCCGATGATCTCAGCCTCGGCCTCGGTGTCAGCGGTGACCCGACCTTTGGTGAATCTGGCTTCTTCCCGGGCGGTATCAGCTTCGGCAAGATCAGCGTCGGCGCTGACGGCCAGTTCGGCACCAATGCCACGAAGAGCACGATCGAGGTCGTCAACCTCATGCTCGGCGAGGGCAATGACGGCCTCGTCATTCAGGGCACGCTCGATCCGGCACCGTCCGTTCAGGTCACCAATAATTTCACGGTGACGCCGAACGGCAGCAACGGCGGCACGATCGTGCGCGCGGGCTTCGATTGGAAGGCAATGGGCTTCCTCGTCGGCCAGACCGTGCAGATTGCCGGGCAGGCAGGCACCTGGACCGTTGTTGCGATTAATGACGCGCTCATCGATCCGCTGCATCCGGAGGAAGGCGCTGATCCAAACGACAATTCGATCCTGGTCTTGAGCGGCTCGTCGCTCGTCGGCGTTGCCAGCGGCCCGCTGACAATCACCGCGATCGACAAGGACGTGATCACCGTCAACAAATCCGTCGACGTCGCCCAGACGATTGCCGGCGGGATCATCGTGCGCACCGACGGCGGCGCATGGAGCGGCTTTGCGGTCGGCGACTTCATCAGCATCAACGAAGACTTCGCCAAGGGCGAGTACCAGATCGTCTCGATCTCCGGTTCGACCATGCGTGTCGCCGGCGGCCAGCTTGCGCTGGTCAGCGATGCGCCCCGGACCATCAATCGCATCAACCCGGACACCAATGCGATCCTGCAAACGGTGGTCACCGACGTCAGCATCGATCCGACCTATACTGGTGGCATCGTCACCCGTCAGGACGGCATCAAGTGGGCGGACGAGGGTTATCTTGCCGGTCACCTCGTCACCATGGTCGATGAAAACGGAAAGCGCGACTTCCGCATCATCGAGATCTCCGATGACGGCTTCTCGCTGAAGCTCGAAGGGGCGCTGCTCGCCACACAGAACGATGCCGTCAAGAGCTTCTATGTGCAGGGTGCGCATGGCGGCCTGACGCTCGTCCATGGCGGCGGTAACATGTACCTCGAAAGCGCCGGCAAGATGAACATCGCCAGCGCCGGCGGTGGCTCGATCGTCGTAACCCGCCTCGATGGGCGCGACTGGTCGGAAGATCGCTACCAGGTTGGCCAGGTCATCCAGCTGGAGGGCGAGACCTATACCCGGACGATCCTTGCTGTCGTCGATGCGACCCTGCCGCCGCCGCCGAATTCTGCCCTGACCTGGGGCGACCTCAGCACCCTGGTGCTGAGCGCGCCGAACACCCACGTCGGGCAGGGGGCAGGCGTCACGCTGGCGGCCGATGCGTTCAACAGCTATGCTGAACGCTCGCTGCATGTCGCCGAAGCACGCACCGTCACGGCTTCCGGCACGATGCACGTTGCCACCAACAGCCTGACCCGCGGCACCGGGAGCTGGTTGGCGGATGGCTTCTACGCCGGCCAGAAGGTCTATGTCAGCGGCTATGCCGGACCGTTCACGATCCAGGCGCTGACCGCTGCCGTGATGACGCTGCAGAACGTTGCGCTGACACCCGCAAGCGGGGTCTCGCTTACCGTCTTCGGCTACGACGCCTCACTTGATGGCGGCAAGCGCGTCGGCGGCGACTACATCAAGGTCAATGGTGGCGCCGGTCCGAACTCGCCGCTCGTCATCTATGGCGACACCAGCCAGGACGGCATCTGGTATTCCGGCCAGCCGCACAACGTGCTCGGCATGGAATTCGGTGAAAAGCCGTTCGATCCCTTCCCGCAACTGCAGGATGGCGAGAACGAAGACGATGAGTGGGTCTTCCCGCTCGCCAACCCCTACAAGCTCGCTGGCAACGACGTCATCGACGCCAGCGCACTGTTTGCGGGCGTTGCAGGGGGGGCGCTGCCCAGCGTCGGCCTGACGATCTATGGCGGCGCCGGCAACGACACGATCTATGGCAGCCAGGCCGGCGATCATCTGGCCGGCGGTTCCGGCGACGACCTGATCATCGGCAACCGCGGCGTCGATCACATCTATGGCGACAGCGGCGTGAACGTGAACATCTTCACCCGCCAGCTCTTCATTGACACGGTCGACAACAGCCCGCTGCCTTCCGCCAACCCGAACACCGACACCAACGGCACCACGATCAAGCCGGTAAAATCCTCGGTTCGCGATCTCATGGAGGCAGGCCGCGACCTGATTTTCGGTGATGGTGCTTCGCATCTCGGCTACGGTCCGAGTGCGGTTGCTACCGCCGGCGTGCTTGGCGATTCCGACGATATCATCTTCGCTGACCATGGCATCATCGAAATGTTCGTCGACGATCCGAACCTTCCGTCCGGTCTCAAACAGCGGATCCAGACGACCGAGCTCGTGCTCGTCACGGCGATCAAGTCGGCCGAGCTGCAGAACGGCGCCGACGATATCGTGTTTGGCGGGCTTGACCGCGACGTGATCGTCGGCGGTGCCGGCCATGACATGCTTGACGGCGACCAGCAGGACGACCGCATCTTCGGCGACAACGTCTACCTCACCCGCCAGGGCGGCGCGGACGGCAACCTGCTGGACGATACCTTCAGCCTGCGCTTCCAGACGCTTGCCGCAGCGCTTCTCTACAGCCGCACCGACCGGCCGATCCCGGGAGGCTTCGGCACTGTCACCGGTGACAACAGCGGTCTGCTGCTTGTCGACAGTATTGCACGCCGTTATCGCGACCCCGACGGCGCGCCGTGGTGGAGCGAATATGCGGTCGACTATGCGGCCCTTCACACCTTCGCCTTCGACCAGGGAACTGCCGGCGTCGGCAGTTTCGGCAACGACTACATCGCCGGCAGCGAAGGTCATGACGAGATCTTCGGTCAGCTCGGCAATGATGTCATCCAGGGCGACGGTGGTATCGAACTCGCGTTTGCCGGAACTTCGCATGTCGGTGCATCCCGGACATCGGGTGGTGTTGCCGATCCGATCGGTCCATTGACCGTGATCGCATCCTTCGCCGCTGCAAGCGACGGTCAGGATTACATCGAAGGCGGTGGTGGCGATGACCAATTGTTCGGCGGCCTCGGCCAGGACGATCTGATCGGCGGTTCGTCAACGTTCTTCAGTCTGACTGATGCCAATACACGGCCTGACGGCGATGACTATATCTTCGGCGGTACCGGCGGAGAAATCGACCGCAACGACCTCGACCTTCCGGGCGACGGCACTCTCGCGACTGCGCGTTATGCCCGCGATGCCGACACCATGGTCGGCGACAACGGAAATATCGTGCGTATTGTCGGGATCAATGGCGTCGATATCAACGTGAACGGACTGTCAAACCAGCAGCTCTACGTCCAATTCAATTACGATGTGAACGATCCGGCCCGCGCCGGCGCCGAACGCATCGTCGTTCGCGGCGTGCATCTCCTCGACTACACGCCGGGCGGCCCGGACTTCCGTCCCGACCTGTTCTCGAAGACCAATCCGAACAATCCGGCCTATCGGTATGAATTCGGTCTTTGGGCAAAGATCGACATCGGCGGCCATGACGAGTTCCATGGCGAAACCGGCGATGACATCGCCTATGGCGGCGGTGGTCACGACCGCATATTCGGCGATGCCGAAAACGACGATCTGATTGGTGGCTGGGGCAATGACTGGATCTCCGGTGGTACCGGCCAGGACGGCATTCTCGGCGATGACGGCCGGATCTTCACGAGCCGCAACAGCGCCACCTATGCCGAACCGCTTTATGGCGTCCTGGCGCTCCTTGCCACCGACCCGGATGATCGCACAAGCCAGGGCGACGTGCTCAACGAGTTCATCTATACGCCCGGGCAGGTACAGACCGAGACGATCAACATTGGCGGTCAGTTGAAGAAGTCCGTCGATCTGACCCCCTATAACCAGAAGCCGAATGCGCAAGGGGCGGACGATCCGTTGTTTGACGCCAATGTCGTCGATGACATCATCTTCGGCGGCCTTGGAGACGACTTCATCCACGGCGGGGCCGGTGACGACGCCATCGGCGGAGGCGAAGCTCTGCCACTCAGCTATACGCAGCGCTTCGAAAACGGCGCCGTCGTCGGACTGGTGCGCACCGACTTCACCCGGCCGTGGAACCCGGGCGACGTCCTGCGCTTCGGCGCCGACACCGATCCCTGGAACGCGCCAAAGCCGGTTCAGAGCAAGCTTGGCGAATTCTTCCTTTACGACGAGTACGACCCGCGTCGGGCCATTCTGTTCAATGCGAACGGCAGCGTCTGGAAGTCGGGTGCCGCGCCGACGCAGTTCCAGTATTTCCTCAATCTGGTCGACAATGAAGGCCCGCTGGTCAGTGGCGCAATCGCGTTTTCGCCCAACGGCACGCCGATTGCGTTTGCCGACCGCAACACCGACGGCAACGACGCCGTCTTCGGCGATCTCGGCAACGACTGGATTGTCGGTGGAACCGGACGCGACCACATCTATGGCGGCTGGGGCAACGACCTCATGAATGCCGATGATGTGCTCAGCACCAACGGTTGGCTTAACGACCAGCCGGAGACCCATCCGGTTTACGAGGACCGCGTCTTTGGTGGCGCCGGGCTCGACATCCTGATCGGCAATACCGGCGGCGATCGCCTGATCGATTGGGTCGGCGAGTTCAACAGCTATCTCGTGCCATTTGCGCCGTTCGGCATCGCGACGGTCAGCCGTCAGGTGCCGCCGCAGCTCTTCGACTTCCTCTACGCCCAAGCCTTCAGCGACGGTGTCGACATTACGCGGACGGCTGATACCGGCAATGTCAATGGCAGCGACAAGTATAGCCACGTGTCGCAATTCCAGGGCGGCGTCGAAGGCGAACTCGGCCTTGTGACCCAGAAGGATCACGGTATCTGGCAAGACCAGACTGGTGGCCCGACTGATCCACAGGCCGGCAACATCCCTGGCGGCAAGCGCGACGTGTTGCGGACCGCCGACTTCAACGATGGGACGATGGATGTCTTCGCCGCTGACCAGGGCAAGTTTGCGGTCTCGAGCGGCATGATGTCGGTCGAATCCGAAAACACCTGGGAGCAGGCGGCCGCCGTCTTCTATGCCGACCAGTATCTGCCGATCTATTTCGAAATTTCGGCCAAGATCACGGCGCAAAAGCCTGTCGGCGGTTGGAAGGCGAACTCCTATGTCATCTTCGACTACCGCTCACCGACGGACTTCAAATGGGCCGGCATCAACATTTCGAACGACCAGATCGAAATGGGGTATCGCGATGCCAACGGCTGGCATCAGGTCGCCAAGTCCAACAAGCCCGTCCAGTTGAAGGCTGGCATAACCTATGACGTCCTCGTCGCCGTCAACGGCACGAACGTCACGGTGACTGTCGCGGGTGTGAACTGGTTCGGTTACACGTTTACGCCGAGGATCGAGGATGGCGTGCCCGTGGGCCTAAACCGCGGCATGGTGGGTGTCGGCAATGACGGCTCCAAGTCGAAGGTGGACAACTTCTCGGTTCAGATCCTGCCGCCGAACCTGTCGCTCGACTATACCGATAACTTCGACGGAACGGGGCGCTTCTCGATGACGGGGACGGTCGCGACAGGCTGGACCGTCGCCGGCGGCCGGCTTGCCGGCGCGGCAGGCGCTGCTATCAACACGTTCAACCTCGGCACCACCCTCAGGGCAGATTCATACCTTGAGCTGGAGGCCAAGCTTTCGACCGTGGGTAACGGCGGTATCGTCTTCGACAGCTATGGTCCGAACGACTACAAGTTCGTCGCCCTCGATGCGGTCAACGACAAGGTGCTTGTCGGTCATGTCAGCGCCAAGGGCGGCTACAAGGTCGATCAGTCCTTCAGCCGTGTCCTTGATGCCGGCGTCGACTACACGTTGAAGGTGATTTTCAAGGGGGCGGCGATCAGCATCCAGGTGAACGGCGGCCTCGTCGGCACCTACGGCTTCAATGCCGCACTGGTCGATGGTGGCTTCGGCACGATGTCGCGTGTCGGATCAAGCTCGTTCGATCGCTTCCTGATCCGCTCCAACGATCCCGCCTTCAACACATCGGCCAATCTGCTGGCGGCGACCGGCGCTACGACCGTCGCGGGTGGCGAGATCACCAAAGCACAGGCACTCTCGGTGCTCGGCGACGCCATCGCCCTGTGGGCAAAATCGAGATTGCTCGATGCGGCAACCCTGGCACGCCTCGGTACGATCGACCTGCAGATCGCCGATCTTGAGGGCGAGAGACTGGCAGAAGCCGTGTTCGGCGCAATCAGGATCGACCGTAACGCCGCGGGACGGGGCTGGTTCGTCGATCTGACGCCGCAGGATAAAGAAGAGTACAGCCTGGTCGACGGTAAGTGGCATGCGATCGTCGGCGGTCCGGCCGAGGGACGCTTCGATCTGCTCTCGGTTCTGCTTCATGAAATGGGCCACGAGGCCGGATTGGTCCACTCTACCGACGATGCTGTCGGCGGCGTCATGGCCGAGACGCTCAGCGTCGGCGAGCGCCGGTTGCCGCTGGCGGCAACCCAGCCCGAAGCGCGAAACGACGCCCAGGTATTCGATGAGGAACTGGGTCTGTTCGTAACCCCGACTGAGCGACGGTTGATGAGACTTGCGGGCATCAGCGCCTCGGATCTTGAGATCTCAGGTGGTGGTGAAGCGAACGAGGCCGCCACAGCATCAGGCTCGACTGAAAGTGGGCGAGACGCTCTGACCGCTACCTGGCAACCGGCAACAGGCGGGGGCCATGGCATAGCGCGCTTCGACAACGGCGCGAAGGCATGGGTCTTCGACGAGGCAACCGGCACGTTCGTCGACTCAACGGCCTGGACGGCGCAAGTCGGTGATCACGCTGTCAAGACTTCCGGCGCCGGTGAGAACGACGCCGAGGCAAGCGAGCAGGACGTATTGAACGGCATGATCGAGTGGGAGGCCCGAAAGGGACTGCTTTCTCGATTGGTCAGTCTCTTTGGAGGGCGTTAGCGTGCGAATAAACTGTCTGGCCACCGCGTGCCGGCATGACTGATCAGATTGCCAGAGAATATGCGCCACCGCCCCCGGTCGAAAGTCCGGGGGCGGTAAAGTACGCTATTTTGGATCAAGCGCTCTGGCAAAAGTTCCGCAATGCCACCAAGCCAGAAGACTTCGTGGAGACGTGGCTGGCCATACTCTGCCGGCAGATCTCTGGCGTCGCCAGCGGCATGGTCATGCTCGGGGAACCGGACACCGGGCCCTATACGCCTATCGCCTTCTGGCCGGAAAGGGGCGCCGACGAGGGATTGGCGGCCGCCGCCGAAAAGGCCCTGAGCCAACGTCAGGGCATATCCACCGGAACGAACGGCAACCGCATGGTGCAATTGATCGCGTCTCCGTTGATCGTCAACGAACGCTTGTATGGCGCCTGCGCACTTTCGCTTTCCGTCGATCCTTCTGCCATCAACGAGGTGATGCGTAAGGTGCAATGGGCCTCCGGCTGGATCGAGGTGCTGTTAAGGCGCCAGCTCCAAGTCGAAAACGAAGAAATCAGTGAACGAAACAGGCTGGCCTTCGACATGCTTGCCGCGGTGCTTGAGGCGAAGGGTTTCGTCGAGGCGGCCACCGCGCTCGTTACGGAACTCGCCATGCGGCTTGCCTGCGACCCCGTCAGCGTCGGTTTCGTCCGCGGACGCAGATGTCGCGTCGCGACCGTGTCGCATGCGGCCGGCTTCGGCAACAAGGTCAACATTATTCGCGACATCGGCGCAGCGATGGACGAGGCTGTCGATCAGCGTGCGATCGTTCTCTACCCGCCGCAGGAGCACTGGGAGTATCGCGTCGTCCGGGCACACGAAGAGCTGGTCGAAACGCACAAGTGCGGAGGCGTGCTGACGATCCCCCTGCAATCCGGGCACCGGATCGTCGGCGCTCTGACGCTGCAGCGCCCACGCGGCAGTATTTTTGACGAGACGACCGTCGACCTGTGCGATGCAGTGGCAGCGGTCGTCGGACCGGTTCTTGAGGAAAAACGCCTCAACGACAGGAACGTATTGGTGAAGCTCTGGGAAGCCGCCGGCAACCAGTTGCGACGCCTCCTGGGACCAGGCTATTTCGGCCGCAAGCTCGCGACGCTGATCGCCGTCGTCCTCGCCTCCTACTTTAGTGTAGCCACGACGCAATACTCCGTCACGTCTTCGGCCGTTGTTCGCGGTACAATCCAGCGAACGGTCGTGGCGCCGTTCAACGGTTATGTTTCCAGTCAGTCGGCAAGGGCCGGCGAAGTCGTCAGGCAAGGTCAGATCCTAGCGCAGCTCGACGACCAGGATCTGACACTCGAACGGCTTCGGCTGACGACCACACGACAGCAGAAAACGACAGAATATGACCGGGCACTGATGCAGCACGAGCGCGCCGAAGCGCTCATCGTGAAGGCGCAGATCGACCAGGCCGACGCCCAGCTCGCTCTGATCGACGAGCAGCTCAAACGCACCCGGCTGCTCGCCCCCTTCGATGGCTATGTCGTCAGCGGTGACCTCAGCCAGTCAATCGGCGCTGCGGTCGAGCGCGGGCAGGAACTCTTTACAGTCGCGCCACTCGAATCCTATCGCGTCATCCTCGAAGTCGATGAAAGCGATATTGACGATGTCGAGATCGGCCGTAAGGGAGTGCTGAGGGTTTCCGCGCTTCCGCAGGAGCCACTCACCTATCGGATCGAACAGATCACCGCGATTTCCAGCCAGAAGGAGGGACACAATTTCTTCAAGGTCGAAGCAACTCTGGATCATGCCAGCGATCGGCTCAGACCTGGCATGGAGGGTATTGCCAAGACTTCCGTGGACGAACGCCTCCTGATCCGCGTTTACACCGACAAGATGGTGCAATGGGCCTATCTTGCCGCGTGGCGCTGGATGCCGTGAGGGCGTGCAGATGGAACGGTCCTACTTCAGCTCATCCTGGTATCGTGTTTCGCAACTGAAGCTGAAACTGCGCGGCCATGTCCGCATCCATCGCACGGTCTTTCGCAGCCAGCTTTGGTACGTGCTGCAGGACCGGACGTCCGGGCGTTTCCACCGTTTCACGCCCGAGACCTATTTCATCATCAGCCTGATGGATGGCCACCGAACGATGCAGGCCATCTGGGACATCGCTTGCGACAAGCTCACCGACAAGGTTGTGACCCAGGATGAGGTCATCCAGCTTCTCGGGCAGTTACACGCGGCGGACGTGCTATTCGGCAGTGTTCCGCCCGACATCAATGAGATTGCCGAGCGCGGCAAGAAGGTGCGCAATCGCAAGCTCTTGATGAGTTTTGGCAATCCACTCGCCATTCGCTTCGGCCTTCTCGATCCGAACGAGTTTCTGGACGCCACCGCCATCGTCGGACGGGTGCTTTTTTCGTGGTTCGGCGCGCTCGTCTTCACCTGTCTTGTCGCCTATGCCGCCGTTCTTGCCGGCATGAACTGGAACGCGCTAACCGCCAACGTGACCGACCGCGTAGTTTCAACGTCGAACCTCTTCCTGATGCTGATCGCCTATCCGCTCATCAAGACTCTGCATGAGCTCGGGCACGCCTACGCAGTCAAGCGATGGGGCGGCGATGTCCACGAAGTCGGCGCAATGATGCTGGTCTTCATGCCGGTCCCATATGTCGATGCGTCCGACAGCTTGGCCTTTGCAAGCAAGTGGCAGCGCGCCCTCGTCGGTGCCGCCGGTATTTTTGTCGAAATGGCGCTCGCTGCGGTCGCCCTCATCGTGTGGGTCAATGCGGAGGAGGGGCTCGCTCGGGCCTTTGCCTTCAACGTCATGCTGATCGGCGGCGTGTCAACCTTGCTCTTCAATGGTAACCCGCTTCTGCGCTTCGACGGTTACTATGTCCTCAGCGATCTTCTGGAGATTCCGAACCTCGCGAGCCGAGCCAATAAATACCTCGCCTATCTTGTCCAGCGTTACGCTTTCAAGATTGGGTCGGTGAATTCTCCCGCCACGGCGCCCGGGGAGGAATTCTGGTTCGTCCTCTACGGGGTCTCGGCATTTTTTTACCGCTTCGTGGTCACTGGGGCGATCATCGCGCTCGTCAGCCAGAAGTTTTTCATCATCGGCACATTGCTTGCAATATGGGCGCTGATCCTGATGTTGGCCGTACCATTGGCGAAAGCCTTCTGGTTCCTGTTGGCAAGCCCGCTGCTGCGACGAAATCGGGGGCGAGCCTTCGCTGTCGTCGGCTCGGTGCTTGCCGCCGCTGCGCTGCTGCTCTTCGTCTTGCCCATCCCGCATTCGACCGTCGTACAAGGTGTCGTCTGGCTGCCGGGCGAAGCTATCGTCCATGTTCAGGCGGATGGCACAGTCGATGATATCGCTGCCGCGCCCGCCGCCGAAGTCAAGGCTGGCGATCCACTTATCCGGCTGGAGGATCCGCTGCTGGCTGCGCGCGTCGATCTGCTCGAACTGCGTGTCGCCGAGCTCCAACGACGCATTACCAAGCAGGATCTGTCCGACCTTGCCCATGCGCGCATGGTCAAGGAGGAATTGCGCCTTGCTCGTGCCGATCTCGGCCTAGCACGGCAACGGCAGGAGAATTTGGTCGTCCGGGCGCAATCGAGCGGCACGCTGATCCTGCCCGACGATCACGATCTGCCCGGAAAGTTCGTGCAACGTGGCAAGGTGATCGCCTATGTCGCGCACTTCGACAAGCCAACCATTCGCATCATCGTCCCGGAGGAGGACGCCGACCTCGTACGCTCGCAAACCCGGGACGTAAGCCTGCGCTTCGTCGAGGATATTTCGAAGGTCTACAGGGCGGCCGTTGTCCGAGAGGTTCCGGCGCTAACTGACACGTTGCCCAATGCGGCGCTCAGTACCGCCGGCGGCGGTACCATTGCGCTCGACCCGCGTGACGCGTCACAGCGGCGCGTGCTTGCCAATCTTTTGCATCTCGATCTTGTGCTGACCGAGAGCCCAACCGTGCCTCGAATAGGAGGACGTGTCTTTGTGAGGTTCTCTCATGGGACTTCTCCTGTGGCCAGTAGAATTTATCGCTCGACGAGGCAAATATTTCTCCGTTTATTTAAAGTTTGACTGGACACGAAGTCTAATAAAGTGTTCGATCAAGTTAGCCAGAGTAAAAATCCGGCGGTTGTTTCCTGAGATACCTGAGTAACGCTTACAAGATACTAGAGGGAAAACACCATGGCAGCGCAACTTCTTTTCTATCAAGACGTGCATCCGGTATCGGCCGATCGCCATAAGGATGTTTCCATTAAAACAGGAACTTCGTACAAGTTCGCAAGAGAAGTGAACTCGGTTCCGGTGACAGCCATCGAATTTGCTCAGGCTGCCGCCGAATATCCGATCGTCTTTGCCGGTACGGATGATACGGTAACCCCTGCGGTGGTTCTGGGAGCCCAGCAAACCCAGAACCTCTTTGTCGACGACGACGGCGCCTGGCTCGGCAAATATGTACCGGCGTTCGTTCGTCGCTATCCGTTCGTGTTCTCAACGGACCGCGGGGGTAAAACGTTCATCCTACACATCGATGAGAGTTTCGACGGCTTCAATCGCGAGGGGCGCGGCGAGCGTCTGTTCGACAGCGAGGGACAGCAGACCCAATATCTGAAGAGCGTGCTTGGCTTCCTGCAGGACTATCAGGCCAGGCATCAGCGAACCCGCCAATACTGCGAGAGGTTGAAATCGCTGGGCCTGCTGCAGCCGATGCAGGCGCAGTTCAACCTCAATAGCGGCGAACGGCGGTCGCTCTCCGGCTTCATGACCGTGAACAGGGAAAAGCTGAAAGCACTGCCAAGCGAAGACCTGCAGTCCATGTTCACCAACGACGAACTGGAATGCACGTACTTGCATCTTCACTCGCTCAGGCATTTCTCGAGCATGCTGGAGCGCATGCCGGAAGCGATCGATACCGCCGGCAAGGGCGACGCCCCACCCGCGGTATCAAAGCCGCAGAAAAGCTACCGGAACGGCCATGATGCGCCGCCTGTCGAGGAAGCGAGCGCTTAAGCCGGATAGGGCAGAGCGGCCATGAATACGCTCGCCGCGAGCTGGTCGCCGCCTCCGTTGGTCGCCTATCCCGAACGTCAAGACAGGCCCGAACACTGGCTTGACGGCATTGAGAAGATGGTGACTAGCTTTCCGCAGATGGTTGCCGGTCGTTTGAATCGGCACCATCTGAAGGAACTTGTCCAGAGGATCAATGCGGCGGGAACCGCGCTGCGCGGAGAAACCGGACTGGGGCTCGCCGCGCGCATCAGCGAAATCCGCGCGGCCCTGCGATGTCACGGCCTCACCGATGCCAATATTTGTCTCGGCTTTGCGATCGTGCGTGAAGTCTCTCAGCGCACCATCGGGTTGCGCCACCTCGACGTGCAGATCCTTGCAGGACTTGCCATGCTTAAGGGCCGCGTGGCGGAGATGGACACGGGCGAGGGCAAGACGCTGACCGCCGGCCTGCCGGCGTCGGTCGCCGCGCTTGCGGGGCTTCCGGTCCACGTGATTACCGTCAATGATTACTTGGCGGAGCGCGATCTGGATATACTTAGACCTATCTACGATTTTCTTGGACTGACCGTCGGCCTCGTCAATAGTACTGTGCCAAGGCCGGAGCGGCCCGCTGCCTATAGGTGCGACATCGTCTATGCCAGCAACAAAGAAATCGCCTTCGACTATCTGCGCGACCGCATCACGTTCGGTGGCCAGCCACGGACCGTTCATGCGAAGGTGAGCCGCATGCTGGACGAGCGCCGAGGCCAGGAGCCGCCTTTCGTCATGCGTGGGCTGCATTTTGCCATCATCGATGAAGCCGACAGTGTGCTGGTGGACGAGGCAAGAACGCCGCTCATCATTTCCCAGGAAACGGACGCCGACGACGAGCGCCAATGGGTGGAACAGACCTTTGCGCTGATCGACGGCTTCAAACAGGCGATCCACTATCACCTGCTGGCCGACGAGCGCAGGCTCGAACTGACCGAAGCAGGAAAAACCAAGCTCTTAGAGCGAGCCGAAACGATCGGCGGCATCTGGCGCAATCGCATCCGGCGCGAAGAGGCTGCCAGCCAGGCCCTCGTCGCGCTGCTTCTCTTCAGGAAGGGCGAGCATTATCTCGTCAACGACGGCAAGGTGCAGATCGTCGACGAATACACCGGTCGGGTGATGCCCGATCGCTCCTGGAGCGACGGACTGCATCAACTGGTAGAGGGAAAGGAAGGCTGCGCGATCACCAGCCGCAAGCAGACAATGGCGCGGATGACCTATCAGCGTTTTTTCCGGCGGTATCTCCATTTGGCGGGGATGACGGGAACCGCTCGCGAAATCACCGCGGAGCTTCGGCATGTCTATGGGCTGCAGGTGATGCGCATCCCTCCGAACACGCCTTCGCGGCGCATGAAACTGCCGACGACGATTTCCACAACGCTCGATGACAAGTGGTCCAAGATCGCCCTGCGGGTTCAGGAACTGCAGGCCGCCGGCCGACCTGTCCTGATTGCCACGCGTTCGGTTTCGGCTTCCGAGGCTGTCAGCGCCGTACTCTACGATCATGGGATCACACATCGCGTGCTCAATGCCGAACAGAGTTCGGAGGAGGCCGAGATCATTGCGCAGGCAGGCGGCGTCGGTCGGGTGACGGTCGCCACCAATATGGCGGGACGCGGCGTCGACATTGCGGTGGTTCCGCAGGCGCTCGCGCTGGGTGGCTTGCACGTTCTACTCAGCGAACGACACGACGCGGGGCGCATCGACAGACAAATGGAGGGGCGAACAGCCCGCAAGGGAGATCCGGGAAGTACGGAAGAGATCCTGTCTCTACAAGACCCGCTGCTTGATCTCATTCCCTTTCAGTCGCTGCGTCTGTTCGGCCGCTGCGGAAAGCGCGCCCGGCTATGGCTTTTTCATATGGCCCAGCAGAGGGCGGAACGCACGCATGCCAAGGACCGAAAGAACCTTCTCGCCCAGGATCGACGCCTAGGCACATTGCTGGCCTTTTCAGGCTTGCCGGAGTGACACGATGACAAGCGATGGGATGACAGCAGACCGGATGGGTAGACCACTGGCAGGTG
Organism: Ensifer sp. SSB1; assembly: GCF_016652895.1. Lineage (NCBI taxonomy): Bacteria > Pseudomonadati > Pseudomonadota > Alphaproteobacteria > Hyphomicrobiales > Rhizobiaceae > Ensifer > Ensifer sp. SSB1. The sequence goes on along the minus strand of NZ_JAEPRP010000012.1, from coordinate 2,517 downwards.
GGCGCGCGAAAAAGCGGCAAATGCCTGCCGTACTCCTTGCGCTTTGCGCTCTCGTGCCGGCTTCGGCACAAGCTTTCGATTGCGTCATCGACCCTTCCGTCGTCGTGCGCGTCGGCAGTCCAGTTCCCGGTCTTTTGAAAGAAGTTCTTATCGCTCGCGGTGACCATGTGAACGAAAACCAGGTCATTGCCAGGCTCCATTCCGATACGGAGCAGGCGACCGTGGAATTGATGTCCGAGCAGGCCGCGAGTACCTCCGAGATCGAGGCACAAAAGGCGCGGCTCGACCTTGCTCGAAACCGCATGAAACGGGCGGAGGCGCTTCTGGCGCGCAACGTCACCTCGACCGACAAGCTCGAAGAGGCCGTGGCCGAAATGGAAGTCATCCAAAAGGAGCTCGCGACCGCCGAAACCCGTAAGCGCAGCGCCGAACTGGAACTGCAAAGGGCACAGACCGTGCTTGAGCAAAGAACGATCCGCAGCCCGATCAGTGGCGTCGTCCTCGAGCGTTCACTCTTCAATGGGGAATACTTGGATCAGGACGGCAAGCTGGCGACGATCGCCAGGCTCGACCCTCTGTTTGTCGAAGCGTTCATCCCGGTCAGCGAATTCGGAAAGATGCGTGTGGGAATGGATGCGCAAGTGGTTCCGAATGCTCCGATCCGTGGAAGCTTCACTGGAAAGGTGAAGGTGATCGATCAGGTTCTCGACGCCGCAAGCGGGACATTTGGCTTGCGGATAGAACTGCCCAATCCGGACAACTACATACCGGCTGGGCATCGGTGCACGGTGACTTTCGAGGGCGTGGTACCCGACCTCGAATAGTCGGCATCCGGGCAGCCGGCGCCGAAATGCCTAAAATCACCGTGTCACCGTGTCGCTCTCGAAGCGTCGTGTGCTTTGGCGCCCCCTTTCAGGTTCATGTCAGGTTTCAATGGCCCTCTAGCCAGCAAATCGGTCCAAGCCGCAATGCGGGCAGAGGTCCGAATGCCGGAAGTGCTTTGGAAGGACAAAGGAACCTGCGTATGGCTAGCAAGGTACCGCACCTGCAGGTGCACGAGAACAACAACAGGCGAGACGAGGTCTTCGCAGAGCCGGACCAGCCGGTCGGCGATTTCGCGTTCAATGCGAAGGTGGCTGCCGTCTTCGACGACATGGTCAGCCGCTCGGTTCCCTATTACGGCGAGATCCAGCGCATGGTCTGCGAGCTGGCCTCGGATTTCGCAGAGGGCGGTACAGATCTCTACGATATCGGCTGTTCGACGGCCACGACGCTCCTTGGTCTTGACGCCAAGGTTGATCCTTCCGTGCGTTTTGTCGGCATCGACAATGCACCCGACATGATTGAGAAAGCCAAGGAAAAGATTGCACAGGCCGAGACGAACCGCGCGATCGACCTGAGGGTCGGAGACCTGCACCAGGGGCTCGACGTGCACAATGCTAGCGTCGTGATGATGCTGCTGACGCTGCAGTTCGTTCGTCCGCTCCATCGCGAGCGAATCATGCGCACGATCTATAACGGCCTCAATGAACGCGGCGCGCTCTTGCTCGTCGAAAAGCTCACCAGCGAGGATTCGACGTTCAACCGTCTCTTCATCGAGCACTACTACGACTACAAGCGCCGCAACGGCTATTCCGAGATCGAGATCGCCAAGAAGCGCGAGGCGCTTGAAAACGTCCTCATTCCCTATCGCCTGGATGAAAACGTGCAGCTTCTGAAGGAGGCAGGTTTCCGCAGCGTCGAGGTCTTTTTCCGCTGGTACAATTTCTGCGGCATCATCGCGATCAAATAGGAAAGTCGGACCATGATCGCGATCGGCAATTTTCTCTTCCGTTTCCGGAACCAGCTGTTTCCAGCCATCATCATCGTTCTGTTCCTGCTGGCGCCGGCTCCAGCCCTTGTGCTGGATAACCCGGCACTCACGCTGGTCAAGGACCTCGCCGCCGTGCTGGTCATCCTGGCGGGTCTCGCTTTGCGCGCGACCGTAGTCGGCTACAAATACATTCAGCGCGGCGGCCTGAAAAAAAAGGTCTATGCCAAGGATCTTGTGACCGAAGGCATGTTCGGTGTCTGCCGCAACCCGCTCTACGTAGGAAACATGCTGCTCTATTCCGGCGTGTTCCTGCTGCACGGCAACCCGCTTCTGGTCATCCTCGGTATCGGGCTCTTTGCCTTCATGTACCAGTGCATCGTCTATGCCGAAGAAGCCTTCCTCGACAGGACTTTCGGGGAAGCCTACCGGGAGTACTGCCGCGACGTGCCGCGGTGGGCGTTGCGTTTGAGAAATTTCGCGCAGTCTACCGAGGGCATGACTTTCAACGTGAAGCGCGTCATCGGCAAGGACTATTCGACCGTCTCGGCAGCCCTGATCGCCATCCTTGCGACCGAAATGTACAAGTTCGCGAGCAATGCGCCCGTGGAACACAATACTGGTGCACTCACGGTGCTCGGGGTTTTGATGGCGCTTGTCGGTATCGCCACGGCGATCATCAGCTACAAAAAAAGGCGCGGTGCGTT
>NZ_JAEPRP010000132.1:0-20629 GCF_016652895.1 Ensifer sp. SSB1 | reverse complement strand
ATGTGCGTCGAGGACGTACGCTACATTCTCGATTATTTCCGCCTGTCCGCCGACAAGCGCATGATCTTCGGCGGCGGCACCGTTTATGGCGGTACCGATCCGGCTGATGTGGTCGCCAAGCTCAAGCCCAATCTCGAAAAGGTGTTCCCAGAACTCAAGGGCGTGAAGATAGACTATGCCTGGAGCGGCAATTTTGCGCTCTCCTTCACCCGCGTGCCGCAGATGGGCCGCATCGGCTCCAACACCTATTTTGCCCACGGCTACAGCGGCCACGGCGTCACCGGCTCGCATCTCTTCGGCCGCACGCTCGCCGAGGCGATCGATGGCGATACGACCCGCTACGACGTCTTCGAGAAACTGCCCTGGTATCCGTTCCCGGGAGGGCGCATGTTCCGCGCGCAATATTCGACGATCGGTTCCTGGTGGTACCAGTTCAAGGATGCCGTCGGGCTATAGGTGGTCGGCCGCTATCCTCTGCCGCAAGGACGGTGTCGCGCGTGGGCCGAGCGTCGTTTTCGCGCCTGACGCGATACCGTCCGGTTGCCTGATGCGCTAGTATCGGCCCATCAACATCGGCGCGCCCGCCGAAGGGCGCAGCCTGCATGCATTTGCTTGCATCGGAGGGCCGCCTGCGCGGTTCCCTTCGTATACGGATACCAAGGAAGGCCTGCGTTTTCTGGGCGGGCAGGGCAGAGGGGGAGCCGACCGTTCCCCATCGATCTTGGAGGTCTGAGATGTTCGTGCGCTTTGGCTATGAAATCGGCATTCGTTGTCCGCAGCCGACTCCGATGATGACCTATCTTTCCGTCGTGCCGGAGCGACGGGGTACCCTTTGTCGCGAGCATGGCCCGCTGTCCATGCCGCTGGTGAAGATGGAACAGATCACCGATCCGCACGGCAACACCTGCCTGCGGATGACGGCGCCAGAAGGCGACTTCAAGCTCTCCTATGATGCCGTTATCGAGGACGACGGCAAGCTCGATGCCTCCGATCCCCTGGCGGGAGCGGTCCCGGTCGAAAATCTGCCGGCAGCGTGGCTACCCTACCTTGCCGCCAGCCGTTACTGCGAAACGGACCGGCTGGGCGCGCTCGCCTGGCGGCTCTTCGGCGATGTGCCGGCCGGATGGGATCGCGTTCAGGCAATCTCGGACTATGTCCACGAGCGACTGGTCTTCAGCTATGGCTATGCCCAGGCGATGCGCACGGCGCTCGAGGCTCATGAGGATCGCGTCGGCGTCAGCCGCGACTATGCCCATCTCGCCATAACCTTCTGCCGCTGCATGAACATGCCGGCGCGCTATGTGAACGGTTACATGGCCGACGTTCCGAAAAGCGAAAATCCGGCGCCGATGGATTTCAACGCCTGGTTCGAAGTCTTCCTCGGCGACCGGTGGCACACCTTCGACGCCAAGAACAACCAGCGGCGGGCTGGCCGCATCGCCGTTGCCCGGGGTCGCGATGCGGCAGACATTCCGCTGATTCAGACGTTCGGCAAGCATGAGCTGACCGCGTTTACGGTCTGGACCTGCGTCGAAGTGGACAGCGCGTTGACGCGCTCGCACCGCGCATCCGACGTTTCGCTGCTGACGCCGTGGTTCAGCGAGAGCTGGTCGAAGCATCTGAAGGAGCGCAACCGCAACCGGCATTGATGGCGTCCGCCCGCTGAACTGATTTTTTTACGATCTGTGCAATTTGCGGAAAATAATATCTACAAACTCAATGGAGAATATAGGAGAACAGGATAGTCGATGGGCTGATGCCCCTCGCAGGAACGGAGAGACGCGATGAACGCTGCGAAACCGATGATCCAGTCCCGCTATTCAATCTACGGGACGGCACCGCAACGCCGCTCACACGTTCATCTGGTCCCGCACGCAATCGCCATCGTTGCCGCCTTTTCCTTCGTCAGCGCCGTAGTGGTCGGCGCCTTCTGAGGCCAGCCTTCAGCCATGCCGTGACAGGTGCTCATGCACGGCGAGCCAATCTCCCGATGACGCCCGCTCGAAAACGATCGTTTCCCGCTCGTCGGCAGTCGCCGGTTCTCCATTGAATTCCAGTTCCGTCTCGACGCGGTGCGTGAAGACCGCGACATCGCCCATGCTCTGGACATTCCGCTCGCTCGACCGGCACGCATGGACGCGAAAACCATCCCGTTCCTCCCAAAGCGACCATTCTGCCTCGTATTCGGCGCGGCTCTTCAGCGGCCGGTCGAGCGTATGGAAGATGAAGGTGGCATTGGGCGCAAAGGCCGAGAAGTAGGCGGCGCGATCGTGCCGGGCAAAGGCGGCGACAAGCCGGTCAGCGGCCGCAAGCACCGCCTGTTCGAGATCTGACATCGGGTTCCCTCTTTTTGCCGAGCGCGGCTCGTTTGTGGTGACGGTCAGCGTGCCGCGATCAACGTCGCAAGCGGGCGGTTCTGGCGTGAGACCCGGGCCTTGAGATCGTCGAGCGTCATGGTTTCGCGCTTGGCGAACTCGGTGAACATCATGTTGAGATTGTTGAAGAACATCTCGCCGACCGCCTCGGCATCGACGTCAGGCGCGACGACGCTCTTGGCCTGCAGCTTGCGGATCAGCGTCGAAACCTGCGCGCAGAGCCGGCGATCAAGATCCGTATAGCGCTTGCTGAAAGGGCTCTCCGGCTGCTGGATGGCGAGCGCCATCGCCGTCCGCCACATCTCCTTGCTGAGATAGTAGAGCGAGTGGTCGTAATATTCGCCGATCAGGGCATCCAGGGCGCCCATGACGGATGCCGGCGGATTGTCGACGATCGATCCGCCCCCCGCGAGCACCTCCTCGACTTCCATCGACACGGTGGCGAGCAGGATGTCGCCCTTGTTTTCATAGTAATTGTAGAAGGTTCCGACCGAAATCTCGGCGCGCTCGGCAATGTCCTCGATGCGCGCGCTGTCATAGCCGACTTCGCGAAAGAGCACGGCGGCGGCGTCGAGAATTCGCCTGTTGCGATCGGCCTTTTGCCGTGCGCGCAGTCCCGTCATTCCAGTGTTTCCCCGAATTATGAATTGGTTCAAAATTGAGATTGACTTAAAAAATGAATTCATTCAATCTTTTTTTGAAGACGCCGAAACGAGCGTCAAAACAAGAGGGCAACAGCATGATGCAGTCAGTTCGTGACGGTGCGCGCCTGCGCCGTTTTTTCTCTTCCACGGCCGCAATCGCGATTGCTGCGCTGTCGACGGTTGCCGCACCGGCGCCCGTCTTCGCGCAAGAGGAGCTCAATGCGCTCGTTTGGTGCGACCACACCGATCCTGCGCTTCTCGAACCGTTTGAAAAGGCCAACGACGTCAAAGTGAACGTCAAGGTCTATGAGGGCACTGGGGCGGGGCTCTCGATCCTCGACCAGTCGCAGCCGGGTGACTGGGACGTGCTCGTCATCGATGGCGTCGACGTGCACCGCGCCATCGATCTCGATCTGCTTGCCGAAATGCCCGCCGATGCGCTGCCGACCGCCGACATCTTCCCGGAAGTGCGCATGGAGGCGAACAACACCAAGGACGGCAAGATCTACGCCGTCACCGAGAAGTTTGGCTACAACACGATTTCCTACGACAAGACCAAGGTCGACCCGAAGGACATGCAGGACCTGTCGATCATCTGGTCGGACAAGTACAAGGGCCGCATCGCGCTCTATGACTATTACCTGCCGATGATCGGTCTCGTCGGGCTTGGCCTCGGCAAGAAGACTGCCGAGCTCAGCGAAGCCGACATGCCGGCGATCAAGGAAAAACTTGCGGCGATGCGTGCGGTCTCCAAGCAGGTGAGCGACGTCGTCTCCTCGCAGACAGCCCTTGCGACCGGCGAAGTCGACATCCTCGTCGGCGGCGGTGAATGGATCACCGCGGTTCTCTCGGCCGACAAGCCGAACCTCGACTGGACCATCCCCGAGCAGGGCGCCGTGCGCTGGGCGCAATCGATCGGGGTCATGAAGGATTCGACCAAGCAGGATCTGGCGCTGAAGTTCGTCCAGTACATCGTGAGTCCGGAGGGGCAGGCGCGGCTTGCGACGTCGTCCTGCTACTGGGCGATGCCGGCCAATGCCAAGGCGGGCGAGCATCTGACCGACCAGCAGAAGGCGGCGCTGCGCTTCGACCAGCAGGCGGAATACCTGAAGAAGACCCAGCTTTACCCGATCCCGTCGTCCGAACTCGACCAGCAGTTCCAGGACGCCTGGACGGAAATGCTGCAGCAGTAAACCGATGGGCGGGTGCGATACGTCCTGCGTCCGCCCATATTCGTCGCTCGCCCGTAACCGCTTGATTCTGGGACAGCAATGGCAGATTCCGCAGCTTTGATATCAGCGACCGCGCTCGAAGATACAGAACGCCGCAAGGCCTGGGGCTTTGTCGCGCCCGCGCTGCTGTGGACGCTCGCCTTCTTCGTCGTGCCCTTCGCCTTCATGGCGGCCATGAGCCTCTGGAAACGGGAGGGGCGCGACATCGTCCATGTCTGGAACTTTGACAACTACGTCCGCTTCTTCTCCGAGAACGCGCTGTTCCGGGGATTGATCAACTCGCTCGAAATCACCGTCATCGTCACCGTGATTTCCGTGCTGCTTGCCTATCCGCTCGCCTGGATCATCGCCGAGCGGGTGCCGAAGCGGCTGCAGCGAATGGCGCTCATCCTGGCGATCCTGCCGTTCTGGACCTCCTATGTGGTGCGCTCCTATTCCTGGCTGCTGGTCTTGTCGAAGAACGGCGTGATCAACCAGTTGTTCATGAACATCGGTCTGATCTCCGAACCGCTGGCGCTGGCCAGCACCCGCACCGCGACCGTGATCGGCTTCGTGCATTTCTTCGTCATGCTTTTGACGCTGACGATCTATTCCAACCTGATCCAGCTGTCGCCGAACTACCGGCGCGCGGCGGCCGACCTCGGTGCCAACGCGTTCCAGACTTTCTGGCACGTGGTGCTGCCCTTGACGCTGCCGGGCATCATGACCGGCGCTTTCCTCACCTTCGTGCTCTGCATCGGCGACTACGTGACGCCGCAGATTCTCGGCGGCAACAACGAGCTGGTGCTGCCGCAGATCATTATGCTGCAACTCGGGCGTCGGGCGGACTTCCCGATGGCGGCGGCGCTGTCGATCGTCCTGATGCTCGCTGTCACCGTCGCCTATGTCGCCTGCGCCCGCTGGTTGAAGATCGAGAGGGCCTGACGATGCTGCGCCAGATCTCCGCAAGCGTGCTCTCCTGGACCTATCTCGTCCTCGTCTATGCCTTCATCTTCCTGCCGGTCGCCGTGCTGGTGCTTTTCTCCTTCCAGGATGGCCGTCTGCCGGTGCCGCCGTTCAACGGCTTCTCGCTGCAATGGTACGAGGCGGTTTTCGCCGACCGCAAGCTGATGGCTGCTCTCGGCAACTCGATGGTCGTGGCACTCGTCTCCTCGGCCATCTCGGTGCTGCTTGGTTTCCTCGCGGCCTATGCGCTGGCGCGCTACAAGCTGCCGGGCTCGGCGCTGCAAAGGGGGCTGCTGATCGCGCCGATGACGGTCAGCTACCTGATCATCGCGCTCGGCCTGCTGTCACTCATGAATGCGCTGCATATCCCGCTGTCCCTGATGACCGTCGGCGTCGGCCATGTGGTGATCAACCTGCCGCTCTGCTTTGCCATCATCTATGCCTCGATGGGCGATCACCACATCAACATCGAGCGGGCGGCGCGCGATCTTGGCGCCAGCGATTTCAAGGTTATGGCGTTGGTGACGGCGCCGATGCTGATGCCCTCGATCCTTGCCGCCTTCTTCCTCTCCGTCACTTTCAGCTGGGACGAGTTCATCATCGCCTTCCTGCTGTCGCGCTTCGACGTGACGCTGCCGGTGGAGATCTGGAGTATGCTGCGCTCCGGCCTCAACCCCAAGACCAATGCCATTGGCTCGCTGGTGTTCCTCGCCTCAGTGGCCATTCTCCTCATCCTCGAGCTCTCTTTGTTCGGAAGGACGAAAAAACAATGACTGCGCCGGTCTCGATCGAAAACGTCAGCAAGATCTTCGGTGCCTTCACGGCGCTCGACAACGTTTCCCTCGATATCCGGGCGGGCGAGTTCATCGTCCTGCTCGGACCGTCGGGCTGCGGCAAGACCACGCTTCTGTCCATCCTCGGCGGCTTTCAGTCGCCAAGCACGGGCCGCGTGGCGATCGGCGGCAGGGACATGACCTATGTCGCGCCGGCCAAGCGCCCGACGACCACGATGTTCCAGGACTATGCGCTGTTTCCGCATATGCGCCTCGTCGACAATGTCGGCTTCGGGCTCAGGATGCGCGGACTTGCCAAGGCCGAGCGCGAGGAAAAGGCGCTCGGTTTTCTGGATCTCGTCGGGCTGAAGGCCTCTGCCGGCAAAAGGCCGCATGAACTTTCGGGCGGCCAGCGTCAGCGCGTGGCGCTCGCCCGCGCGCTGGCCGTCGATCCGGACGTCCTGCTTCTCGACGAACCGCTCGGCGCGCTCGATCTGAAACTTCGCCGCCAGATGCAGGATGAGCTGAAGGCGATCCAGAAGCGGGTCGGGACCACTTTCGTGCACGTCACCCACGACCAGGAGGAGGCGATGGCGATCGCCGACCGCATCGTGGTGATGAACCAGGGGCGGATCGAGGATTTCGGCCCGCCGTCTGAGATTTATATGCGCCCGCGCTCGCTGTTTTCAGCGGGGTTCATGGGCGAGGTCAATTTCGTTTCCGGTCGTGTCGCGGCGGCGGATGCCAGCTCCGCCCAAGTCGAAACACCACTCGGCAGCCTGGCGTTGCCGGCCGGCAATTTCACCGCATCGTCGCCGAAGGCCGGGGACCGGATCATGCTGACTATCCGGCCCGAGCATTTCCGCGCCGACGACAAGGCAGAGGGACCGACGGTGACGCTCGGAGAGGCGCGGGTCGCCGGCAGCGCCTTTTTCGGCACGCACTATCGTTGCCACCTGCAGCCCTGTGCTGCGGATACGAGGGCGCTTGTGGCACACCTGCCGCAATCGGCAAGCGTGCGCGAGGGCGAGATTGTGCCGCTTGCCGTGCGCGCAACCGACGTCGTAGCTTTGCCCGCCACAGGTGGACACGCGTAGCACGATGCAGAGAATTGCCCCCAAGGACTGGTACCGGGTGAGACGGCTCGACGATGGCGTCACCATCATCGACGAGCCCTTTATCCAGGAGTTCTACCGCTGCAACATCTGGCATGTGCGCGGCCGTGACCGCGACATGCTCGTCGACAGCGGCATGGGCGTCGTGTCACTCAGGCAATGGGTGCCGCTCGTCACCGAACGTGCCTTGGATGCCGTCGCTAGCCACACCCACTTCGACCATATCGGCTGCCATCACGAGTTCGAGTGCCGCTGCGTGCATTCCGCCGAGGCGGAGCTGCTGGCGCATCCGACCCGCAAGAACACGCTTGCCGATCCCTATGTCGCCGACGAGATCTTCGACGCATTGCCGCCCGAACCCTACGCCTCCACCACCTATGCGGTGAGGGCGGCGCCGGCGACGCGGCTCTTGGAAGACGGCGACCATATCGATCTCGGCGACCGGGTCTTCGAGGTGATCCATACGCCCGGCCATTCGCCCGGCGGGATTGCGCTTTGGGAGGCGAAAACCGGCGTGCTCTTCTCGGGCGACATTCTCTATGACGGGCCTCTGATCGAGGACACCTATCATTCCAATGCCGACGACTACCTGGCGTCGATGGAACGGTTGCTCGCGATCCCCGCGCGTATCGTTCATGGCGGACATTTTCCGAGCTTTTCCGGCGAGCGCTATCGCATGCTGATCCGGAACTGGCTCGCGGAGAAGCAAAAGACAAACTGACGGGAAGGAGGAGCGAATGCTCGACAAACGCAAGTTCTACATCAATGGCGCCTGGGTGGATCCCATCGTCGCAAACGATCTCGAGGTGCTGAACCCGGCGACGGAAAAGCCGGTTGCGGTGATCTCGATGGGCACCGCCGCAGACATCGACCGGGCCGTTGCGGCCGCCAAGAAGGCCTTTGCTACCTACAGCCGGACCAGCGTCGAGGAACGGCTGGCGCTGCTCGAAAAGCTGCTCGCCGTCTACAAGCGTCGCTACGACGAGATGGTCGATACCATCACCATGGAGCTCGGCGCACCGAAGACCATGACCCGCGAACAGCAGGCCGATGTCGGCATCGGCCACCTGCAGGGTTTCATCGACGCGCTGAAGCGCCTGAAGACCCGTGACCGGCTGCCGAACGGTGACGTCATCCTGCGCGAGCCGATCGGCGTCTGCGGGCTGATCACGCCCTGGAACTGGCCGGTCAATCAGATCGCGCTGAAGGTGGTGCCGGCATTGGCGACGGGATCGACCTGCGTCTTGAAGCCCAGTGAATTCACGCCGCTCAACGCTATGCTCTACGCCGAGATGGTGCATGAGGCGGGCTTCCCGGCCGGTGTCTTCAACCTCGTCAACGGCGACGGTGTCAACGCCGGTGCGGCACTCTCAAAGCATCCGGACATCGACATGATGTCGTTCACCGGCTCGACCCGCGCCGGCATCGCCGTCAGCAAGGATGCGGCCGAGACCGTCAAGCGCGTGACGCTGGAGCTTGGCGGCAAGTCGCCGAACATCGTCTTTGCCGATGCGGATCTCGAAGACCGCGTTGCCGGCAGCGTGCTCGAATGCTTCAACAATTCCGGCCAGTCCTGCGACGCGCCGACCCGAATGCTGGTGGAGCGCAGCGTTTACGACCAGGTGGTCGAGATCGCCAAGCGCGTCGGTCGCAAGGCGAAGGTCGGCGACCCCACCCAGGAAGGCGACCACATCGGTCCGCTCGTCAGCCACATCCAGTTCGGCCGGGTGCAGGCGCTGATCGAGGTGGGCATTGCGGAGGGCGCGCGCCTCATCGTCGGCGGTGCCGGCAAGCCGGAGGGCTTCGAAACCGGCTACTTCGTCAAGCCGACGATCTTTGCCGATGTCAACAATGAGATGCGCATCGCCCGCGAGGAGGTCTTCGGCCCGGTACTCGCCATCATTCCCTTCGATACCGAGGAGGAAGCGATCGCGATCGCCAACGACACCAACTACGGTCTCGCGGCTTACGTGCAGACGGGTGACCCCAAGCGGGCCGAGCGTGTTGCCGGTCGCCTGCGCGCCGGCATGGTGCACATCAATGGTGGGCCACATCGCTACGGCAGCCCATTCGGCGGCTACAAGCAGTCCGGCAACGGTCGCGAAGGTGGCATGTTCGGCCTTGAGGACTTCCTGGAAGTGAAGACTGTCCACGTTCCCGACGCTGCCTGAGCAAAGCGCAACATCCTCTGAAGGACGGCCGCCGCAATCTTGTGGCGGCCGTTTTTCTTTCAGGCTTGGGCGCGCAAGGACTGTCACCGGCAGCCGGCATCTGATAGCTCGTCAACGATCTGCAGCAGACCACTGCTCCCTTCCGGATGCCTCCCGTGACCCACCCACATCATTCCTCGGCCCACAATCGCGTTGCCATGGCAGCACTTCTCATCGGCGGCGCTGCGATCGGCGGCTCGCCGATCTTCGTGCGACTGTCGGAAGTCGGGCCGATGGCGACCGCCTTCTGGCGCGTGGCTCTGGCATTGATTCCGCTTCTTGCCTGGACCTGGTTCCGCCCCGAGGGCGCCGGCGGGCGGCGACCGGAAAAGCTCTCGGAATATGCGTTGCTCATCCTTCCTGGCGTGTTTCTCGCCATCGATCTCGGCGCCTGGCACTACGCGCTCAGCAAGACCTCGGTCGCCAACGCCACGCTGCTTGCCAATCTGGCGCCCGTTTTCGTGACGCTCACGAGCTGGCTTTTGTTTCGCTCGCGCGTCAGCGTCATCTTCGCCATAGGCCTCATCACGGCGGTTGCGGGCGTGGTGATCCTCAAGGGTGGACCGATGGCGCTCGGTGAGGGCAATCTGCTGGGGGACGGCATCGCTGTCATCGCCGCCATGTTCTATGCCGGCTACATCCTGGCGATCGGGCGGCTGCGCAGCTTGTTCAGCACCGTGCGCATCATGATCTGGAGTACGGCGTCTGCAGCAATCTGCATGCTGCCGATGGCAGTCCTGTTCGAGCCGACGCTCTTTCCGGCGACGACGTTCGGGTGGGCGATGCTCTTCGGTCTCGCCTTTGTCAGCCATGCCGGCGGGCAGGTGGCGATCACCTATGCGCTTGCCTATCTGCCGCCCGCCTTTTCCTCGCTGACTTTGCTGTTGCAGCCGGTCGTGGCGGCAATTCTCGCCTGGATCCTGCTTGCCGAGCCGGTGGGCATGATGCAGGCGATCGGCGGCGTCATCGTGCTTGTCGGCATCCTGATCGCGCGGCGCGGGTAACGCTGCGCGCTTTCCTCAGAGCAGTTCCGGGGCTCAGACCAACTCCACGAATAGTGTGAAACGGTTTCCCGTCCGGAACTGCGTCACTTCAAGTCTCAAAGGCCGGGCGGCGTGAAGTTCGCCAGCCGCTCTTCAAGCTTGCGGATCGTTTCGGCGTCGGCATTGGCGAAGGCAAAGCGCAGGTAGTTCTCCTGGCCTTCGCCGAAATAGTCGCCGGGCAGGCAGACGACGCCGGCGAGCTTGGCCAGCTTCTCTGCGATGAACTGCGAGTCGATATCCGGGAAGGGGTGGCGGACATAGGCGAAATAGGCGCCGACCGCCTGCAGCTTCCACTTCGGCAGGCGGCTCATGACGTCGCGCAGCGCATCGGCTCGTGCCGCGATTTCGGCGCGGTTCGTCTGACGCCAGTCGGCAAGAGCCGGGATTGCCTTCGCGACCGCGGCCTGGGCCGAGCGCGGCGCGCAGATCTGCAGGTTGTCCATGATCTTCGTCACCTGCTCGATGACGGCAGGGCCGGCGGTGATCGCGCCCAGGCGATGACCGGGAATGCAGAAGGATTTCGAGAAGCTGTAGAGGCCGATGAAGCTTTCCTGCCAGCCTTCGGCTGAAAGCAGGCCATGCGGGGCGGCAGACGCGTCGGGCAGGAAGTCGCGATAGGTCTCGTCGAGGATCAGCCAGACGCCCTTGCCGCGGCAAGCCTCGTAAATGCGGCCAAGCAGCTCCGGCGGATAAACGGCACCGGTCGGGTTGTTGGGCGAGACGAGCGCGAGTGCGCGGATGCCGGGGCGAAGCGCTGCAGCGATCGCGTCGACCTCCGGCAGGAAGCCTGCGCCGGCGTCGCAGGGCACGAGCTCGACATGGATGCCGAGCATCGAAAGCGTCGTTTCCTGGTTGAAGTAGTAGGGGTTGGTCATCAGGATCGTGTCGCCCGCGCCGGCAATAGCCATTGCCGTGCAGATGAAGGCCTGGTTGCAGCCCGAGGTGATATGGATGTTGTCGGCCGTGATCACGGCACCATAGAGCCCGGCGACATGGGCCGCATAGGCGTCACGCAGCACCGCTTCGCCCTCGATCGCGCCATAGCCGGTATAGGCAGTGGAGGCGGCAGCTTCGCCGAGCCAGGCCAGCATGTCCGGATGGGCGGGATAGCCGGGCACCGCCTGCGACAGGTCGATCAGCGGGCCACGGGAGCCGTCGTAGGATTTCGCCCAGGCCAGCACCGAGGGCACGGGCGGCGGCGAGAGCTTTTCGACGAGCGGGTTGAAATGCGGCATGGCGGGAGTTCCTGCGTTAGATAGTTTCAAGCGGGATGCGGGCGAACATCGTATACACTTTTCCTCCTCCCGCTTCAGGCCTTGGCTTTAGGTTTCAGCGGACGATCTGAGCGGCGATCGCGGCTTGGCGCCGAGACCGGCTGAAAGCCGTCCGGCTTCGATTTACGATCAGTTGGCTCGGATTTCGAGGTCCGGCTGCGAATAATCGTGCGCGCTGACGTCTGGAGCTCGGGCATCGGGTCGCTTTCGAGCGTCGCAAACATCCAGTCGATGAAGATGCGCACGATCGGTGCGGCCAGCACTTCATTGCGGCAGGCGACGAAGAAGGCGTCGTTGGCGGGCACCGTCAGGTCGAAAGGGGCGATCAGTTCGCCGCGCGCGATGAGGCTGCCGGCGGTGATGGTGTCGCCGAGCGCGACGCCCTGGTTGTGCAGCGCCGCTTCGGTTGAAAGCCGCGCATCGCTCATGAAATGCTGCTGGCCGCGCTGCAGGTCGCTGGCATCCGCCGCTGCGAGCCAGGTGTTCCACTCGCGTCCATCGTCGCCATGCAGCATCACGTGGTCGCGCAGATCCCGGACGGAACGCAAGGGCCGCATGTTGACGAGCGTCGGGCTTACGACCGGGAAAAGTTCGAGACGGCTCCAGAGCTTGGCCCAGGCACCGGACCAGTTGCCGTCGCCGTAGATCAGGCAGACGTCGACATCGGGCGAGTGCAGATAGGCTTCGTCGTTGGAGGCGATCAGCGTCAGGCGCACGTCCGGATATTGCTCGGTAAAGAGGTGCAGCCGCGGAATCAGCCAGAAGGAAAGCAGCGCCGGGACGCAGGTGATGCGGAGTTCGCCGCTCGTCGTCGGCCGCGTCATTGCCGCCGTCGCCGCGGCGATCTCGGCGAAAGCATGGGTGACCGCCGGCAGCAGCAGCGCGCCCTGCGGCGTCAGTTTCAGCCGCTTGCCGCCGCGCTCGAACAGCGCCGCCTTGACCGAGAGTTCGAGCGCCCGGATCTGGTGGCTGATCGCACCGTGGGTAACGTTCAGCTCGCGCGCCGCAGCCGACACGGAGCCCCGCCGCGCCGTCGCTTCGAAGGCACGCAAGGGGTTGAGCGGGGGCAGGCGGCTGGACAAATCTGGGCGTTCCGGCGGTTACAGTTATGTGAATTTTTCTCACACGAAACGCTATAACAATGTCAATTGATTTTCTAGTCGAATTACCGCCTAATGTTCATCAACAAAGGCGAAAACGCCTGGGGAACATGATCGCGCCGGACGAGCCGGCCCCATCCGCAGACAGATATCTGTGGCGCTTCACGCGCATGCCTCGGGCTATTCATGACGGAGGATTGAACGGATGGCCTGGGACAACAACAAGCTTGCCGAATTGAAGGCGAAGTACGGCGAAAGCCACGGCGGCGAACTGTTCGATCCGACCTTCCGCAAGGTTGCCGACAAGATCTTCAACAAGAGCGGCACGCGTCTCGCACCCTATTCCGGCATCCCGACCTTCCTGACGGCGCCGCACATGCCCGTCGATGCAGAAAACCCGGACTTTGGCAATCTGCAGGTGGCGATCGTCGGCATTCCGATGGATCTCGGCGTCACCAACCGTCCGGGCTCGCGTTTCGGACCGCGGGCGCTGCGTTCGATCGAGCGTATCGGCCCCTACAACCACGTGCTCGGCTGCACGCCGGTGCAGGAACTGCGGGTCGCCGATATCGGCGACGTGCCGTTCCAGAGCCGCTACCGGCTGGAACTCAGCCACGAGGATATCGAGAAGCGCATCAACCAGATCGTCGAAGCCGGCGTGCTGCCGCTCTCGGTCGGCGGCGACCACTCGATCACCCATCCGATCCTCAAGGCAGTCGGCAAGAAGCGCGCCGTCGGCATGATCCATATCGACGCCCATTGCGACACCGGCGGCGCCTACGACCTCACCAAGTTCCACCACGGCGGTCCGTTCCGCAACGCGGTGCTCGACGGTGTGCTCGACCCGACTCGCGTCGTGCAGATCGGCATTCGCGGCTCGGCCGAATATCTCTGGGAGTTCTCCTACGAGTCCGGCATGACGGTCATCCATGCGGAAGAAGTGACCGGTCTCGGCATTCCCGCGATCATCGAGAAGGCGAAGAAGATCGTCGGCGATGGCCCGACCTATCTCTCCTTCGACATCGACAGCCTCGATCCGTCTTTCGCTCCGGGCACCGGGACGCCGGAAGTGGGTGGCCTCACGACCCGCGAAGTGCTGGAATTGATCCGCGGCCTCAAGGGAGTCAATCTGGTCGGCGGCGACGTCGTGGAAGTGGCGCCGCAATACGACTCGACCACCAATACCGCCCATGCCGGCGCCCAGGTGCTCTTCGAAATCCTGAGCCTCATGGTCTTCAGCCCGGCGATCACAGGCAAGTCCGCCTGACGCCCGGAAAAATGTTTGTCGGCTGCCGGACCGGAACCGGCGGTCGACCACCAGACTGCACAATCACAAAGCTTCCGGGTAGGGGAATTACCATGACGATCCATGCAAAACTGAAGACAGCATTCGCCGCTGCCCTGATGCTCGGTGCAGCCGCCGGCATCGCCAAGGCCGATGCGCTCGCCGATATCAAGTCCGCCGGCCAGATCAATGTCGGCATCTTCTCCGACTTCCCGCCGTTCTCGTCTGCCAGCGCCGACATGAGCATCAAGGGCTACGATGTCGACGTGGCCCAGCAGATCGCCGATGACCTCGGCGTCAAGCTGAACCTCGTCAGCGTCACCGGCCAGAACCGCATTCCCTATCTCAACGACAAGCGCGTCGATATCCTGATGAGCGTCGGCTTCTCCAAGGAGCGCGCCGAGGTGATCGATTTCGCTGCTGCCTATGCGCCTTACTACATTGCCGTCATCGGCCCGGCGGAACTGAAGGTCGCCGGCAAGGAAGACCTTGCGGAGAAGACCATCGCCGTCAACCGTGGCACCTTGGAAGACACCTCGCTCACCGAGGCAGCGCCGGCCAATGCCGACATCCAGCGCTTCGACAACTACAATGCGGTGATCCAGGCCTTCATTTCCGGCCAGACGCAACTGATGGTCGTCGGCAACGACGTCGGCGCACAGGTGCTGGCTCGCCAGGAGGCGCTGAGGCCGGAACAGAAATTCCAGCTTCTGACCTCACCGTCGCATATCGGTCTCAACAAGAGCGAGGAAGGCCTGAAGAAGGCGGTCAATGACTCCGTCGCCAAAATGCTCTCGGACGGCAAGTTGAACGCGAGCTCCGAAGCCTGGCTGAAGACGCCGCTCAACCCCGAGAACCTCAAGGACTAACAAGAGCCTGACGGCCGCGAGGAGCCTGAGCTTCTCGCGGACCTCTGGGGAGGCGCGACGATGGGCTACGGCCTCAGCTTCGGTTGGCTCAAGGACGCCGCGGGCGCGATCGCCCATGGCGCGGCCATGACCGTGTTCCTGATCGCCTGCACGACCGTGCTAGGCATCCTGATCAGCATTCTCTTTGCCGCCGCCCGTCGCAGCCGCTACTCGGTGCTGCGCAAGGCCGTGGCCGTCTATGTCGAAGTCGTCAGGAACACGCCGTTTCTGGTGCAGCTGTTCTTCATCTATTTCGGACTGCCGAGCCTCGGCATCCGGCTAGACCCGATCGTCGCGGCCATTCTGGCGATGACGCTCAACATGGCCGCCTATACGACCGAGATCGTCGGCGCAGGTCTTGACGCCGTACCGAAGGGGCAGAGCGAGGCGGCCTTTGCGCTTGGGCTCAAGCCCCGTCAGGTCTTCGTCAAGATCATCCTGCCGCAGGCGCTGAAGGTGATCTTTCCGGCGCTCACCAGCCAGGTGATCATCATGATGCTGGAATCAGCCGTTGTCTCGCAGATCGCGGTGCGGGAGCTGGCGCACGAGGCGGACTTGCTTCAGGCCCGGACCTTCCGCTCATTCGAGACTTACTTCGTCGTCACGCTGATCTATCTCGCCCTGTCGATGGCGATCCGGCGGCTCTTCGTTGCCGGTGGCAGGCGGGCGCTTGGAGCAGACGTGTCATGATCGAATTCACCTTTTGGGACATCCTGCGCAACCTGATCTTCGCCACGCGGTGGACGATCCTCCTGTCGGTTGTCGCTTTTGCCGGTGGGGCTGCGGTAGGACTGATGATCCTGGCTGCGCGCATCTCCGAGCGCCGCTGGCCACGCCGCCTCGGTTCCGGTTACATCGCGCTCTTCCAGGGCACGCCGCTTTTGATGCAGCTGTTCTTGATGTTCTTCGGTCTGCCGATGCTGGGCTTCCGGATCGAGCCGTGGACGGCGGCGGCCCTCGGGCTCACCTTCTATGCCAGCGCCTATCTTGCCGAGATCTGGCGCAGCGGCGTTGAGGCATTGCCGCGCGGCCAATGGGATGCCGGGGCGAGCCTGGGGCTTCATCGCCTGCAGGAACTGCGGCTCGTCATCCTGCCGCAGGCCTTCGCTATCACCCGGCCGGCGGCCGTCGGCTTTCTCGTGCAGCTCATCAAGAGCACGGCGCTCACCTCGATCATCGGTTTCGAAGAGCTTCTCAGAACCGCGAATGCGATCAATAATGCCACCTTCGAACCTTTCACGGTCTATGGGCTGGTGGCAGTCATCTTCTTCGTGCTGTGTTATCCGCTGACACAATATGCACGGATGTTGGAGCGCAAATCACCCGCGCACTGAGACTGAAAATATGCAAGAAATCAAACAGAACAGGGAACAGGCGGATCACCGCCGGAACAAAGGAGACAGATGATGATCACCACTTCCATCAAGCGACGGACGCTGCTCGGTGCCGGCCTCGCCGGCGCTTCCATGCTGGCGATGCCGTCGATCCTGAGAGCGCAGGACAAATCGCTGAAGGTCGGCGTCTACGGCGGCTATTTCAAAACCTCGTTCGACAAGAACATCTTCCCGGAATTCACCAAGGCGACGGGCATTGCCGTCGAATCGATCGCAGAGCCGACCGGTGAAGCCTGGCTCGTCCAGCTCGAGCAGGCCGCCCGCGCCGGCCAGGCCCCGGCCGACGTCTCGATGATGTCGCAGGTGGCGATGCTGAAGGGTCAGTCGACCGATCTTTGGACGCCACTCGATACGGCGAAGATCAAGAACGCGTCGAACCTGCTCGACCGCTTCGTCAACAAGTATCCGGATGGCCGCATCGCCGGCATCGGCGCCGTCTCCTGGTACATCACGCTGGTGACCAACACCGACGTCTACAAGGAAGCACCGACCTCCTGGTCTGCCTTCTGGGATCCGGCGAACGCTGACAAGCTCGGCCTGCTGGCGCTCGTTTCCAACTCGTTCCTGCTCGAAGTGACGGCCAAGACCTTCATGGGCGGCACCAATGCGCTCGACACGGAAGAGGGCTTGTTGAAGGCCTTCGACAAGCTGGCCGAGGTCAAGCCGAACGTCCGCCTCTGGTACCGCGACGAAGCGCAGTTCGAGCAGTCGCTGAAGTCGGGCGAAATCCCGATGGGCCAGTACTATCACGACGTGACCGGCCTTGCGGCGGCCGACGGTCATCCTGTCCGCTCCACCTTCCCGAAGGAAGGCGGCATCCAGGATTCCGGTTGCTGGGCGCTGTCGCGCGCCTCGCAGAAGTCGGAAGAGGCCCATATCTTCATCGACTACATGTGCCAGCCCTCGATCCAGGCGACGCTGTCGCGTAAGGTCGGGACGTCGCCGACCGTCAAGCGCGAAGTCACGGATCTCACCGACAAGGAGTTCGCAGCCGTCTCGTCCGACATCGAGCCGATCATTCCGCGCTACGACCTCTACCAGACGAAGTCGGATTGGCTGAACCAGAAGTGGACCGAGCTGATCGTCGGCTGAGCCTGATCGACGACCTTCCTCGACCTTCGAGGAAGAACTGGACTTAACGACGGGGAGGGCCTTTCGGCGCTCCCCGCCTGAACCCTTCCCATGAGGAGGAGGGGACCATTCCGCGGAGAAACAATGTCCGGACTTGCCCTTCAAAACGTCGTCAAGGAATTCGGAGCCTTCAGGGCCGTCAACAATGTCGACCTGACCGTGCCGCACGGCACCTTCGTCTGCATGCTCGGCCCCTCCGGTTGCGGCAAGACCACATTGCTGCGGATGATCGCCGGCCTCGATCTGCCGACCGGCGGGGCGATCCGGCTCGACGGCGAGGACATCACCCGCGTGCCGACGCATAAGCGCAATCTCGGCATGGTGTTCCAGTCGCTGGCGCTGTTTCCGCATCTGACCGTCGGTGAGAACATCGCCTACCCCTTGCGCATTCGCGGTGCGGCAAAGGAAGACCAGAAGAAGCGCGTCGACGAGCTGCTGGCGATGATCCATCTCTCCGGCTACGCCGACCGTCCCGTTGCCAAGCTTTCCGGCGGCCAGCGCCAGCGGGTGGCGATCGCACGTGCACTGTCGATCTCGCCGAAACTGTTCCTGCTCGACGAGCCGCTGTCGGCGCTTGACGCCAAGCTGCGCGAAGCGATGCAGGTGGAATTGCGCCAGCTGCAGCAGAAGCTCGGCATCACCACCATCGTCGTTACCCACGACCAGCGCGAAGCGATGACCATGGCCGACACCGTCGTCGTCATGAGCGGCGGCGAGATCCGCCAGGCCGCGTCGCCGATCGAAATCTATCGCCGCCCGGCCGACAGCTTCGTCGCCGACTTCATCGGCCAGACCAACCTGCTCGACGTTCAGGCCGACAGCACCGGTCGCGCCGAAGTGCTCGGCCACGTGGTGCCGGGCCTTGCCTTGCCGACAGGAGCCAACAAGGGCACGCTCTCGGTGCGCCCGGAAGACGTGCATCTGACCGCGCCCGGCGCCGGCGCGCTCACCGGCAAAGTTACCTTCGTGCGCGATCTCGGCGGCACGATCGAAACCTTCCTCGATATCGCCGGCCGCCAGATCGTCGCCGTCTCCACGCCGCGCGCCCGGCCCGACGTCTCGGTCGGCCAGGAGGTCGGCATCGCGCTCACCCCCGATGTCTGCGTGGTGCTGAAGAAATGAGACGCGAACCGCCCCAGACCCTCGGCGACTATCTGCCGCTTCTCTTTCCCGCAGCGATGCTAACGATCTTCTTCGTTGTGCCCTTCGGCACGATGATCGCCGTCAGCTTCTTTCAGCGCCAGCAGGGCGGCTTTTATACGCCGGCCTTCGTCTTCGACAATTACGCCCGTTTCCTCTCGGTCTTTTTCGGCGGCGTGCTCGGCTTTTCGCTGATGTTGGCCGTCATCGTTGCCATCTGCTGCGTCGTGCTCGCCTTGCCCTTCACTTACATGCTGACGCGCATGGCGCGCAAAGTGCAGGTCTTCTGGCTGGTGGCGCTACTGTCGATCCTGTCGCTCTCGGAAGTGATCATCGGCTTTGCTTGGTCGACGCTGTTTTCGCGCACCGCAGGGATCACCAATATCCTGGTCGCGCTCGGCATCATGGAGCAGGCCAAGGCCTTGACGCCGAGCTTCGGCGCGGTTTTGACCGGCATGGTCTACCAGGCCTTTCCCTATACGGTCCTGGTGCTTTTCCCGGCGCTCGTCCGTCTCGATCCGACGCTGACGGAGGCGGCGCGCACACTCGGCGCATCGCCGCTGAAGGCCTTCTTCACCGTGGTCGTGCCAGCGCTGCGCAACACCATCACCGCCACGCTGATCATGGTCTTCATCTTCGCGCTCGGCTCCTATCTGTTGCCGCAGCTTCTCGGCCGGCCGCAGCATTGGACGCTGTCGGTGCTGATCACCGACCAGGCGATCTACCAGTCGAACATGCCGTTTGCCGCCGCCATGGCCGTGTTCCTCGTGCTGGTGACGCTCGGCCTCGTCGCGCTCACCGTGATTGCCGGACGCAAGGGAGAAGCGGCATGATCTCGATGTTCCGCAGGGCCTATTTCTTCCTGATCGGCCTGTTCCTGGCGCTGCCGCTGATCGTCGTTGCCGGCGTTTCCGTCAACGAGAAGCAGACGCTTGCCTTTCCGCCGCAGGGCTTTTCGCTTTCCTGGTACGGCGAAATCTTCCTCAATCCGGAATGGCGCAACGCCCTCTTTGCCTCGGTGACGCTGGCCGTGCTTTCGGCAGCGCTTGCGGTCGCGATCGCCCTGCCGCTCTCCTGGTTCCTGTGGCGGCGCATCGCACCCTGGGCGAACATCTTCCAGCTTCTCGGTGTGGCGCCGTTCACGCTGCCGCCGGTCATCACCGCGCTCGGCATGCTCACCTTCTGGGCGACGGTCGGCTTTTACGGCCAGCCCTGGACGGCCGTCGTCAGCCACGCGATCTTCTTCGTGACGCTGCCGCTGGTGACGCTTTCGCTCGGCTTCACCTCGATCGACCGATCTCTCGTCGAGGCGGCCTCGACCATGGGCGCCGACGAGCGCACGATCTTCCGTACCGTCGTGCTGCCGCTGATCCTGCCCTATATCGTTTCCGGCTATGCCTTCGCTTTCGTGCTGTCGCTCAACGAATATATCGTTGCCTACATGACAGTCGGCTTCACGGTGGAAACGCTGCCGATCAAGATCTTCAATGCGCTCCGTTACGGCTACACGCCGACCATGGCTTCGGTGACGATCCTGTTCGTCACGACCGCTGCGGTGATCTTCGGTCTCGTCGCCCGCTTCGGCGACCTGCCGAAGCTGCTTGGCGCCATGTCGTCGGATGGTAAATGATGAAGCTCGCAGCCCTCCAGATGCAATCGGCGGCGGGCGACGTCGCCGCCAATCTCGACCGGATCGCGCGTGCTGCGGCAGAAGCTGCCGCCCAAGGGGCGACACTGCTCCTGACGCCCGAACTCGGCATCACCGGTTACGGCGCCGGCGCGGCGCTGGCGGCACTCGCCGAAGCGCCGGATGGGGCGATCGTTCAGCGTCTGAAGGCGATCTCGTCTGAGACGGGCATTGCGCTCATCGCCGGCTTTGCCGAGCGTGACGGCAACGATGTCTACAACAGCGCCGTCTATGTCGATGGCGGTGCAGCGCCGGTCGTCTATCGCAAGTCTCATCTCTACGGCGATTACGAGCGCTCGATCTTCAAGGCGCCCGGTCCCGAGGCAAAGCTGTTCGTGCATCGCGGCGTCACCTGCGGCATGCTGATCTGCTA
>NZ_JAEPRP010000130.1:0-20645 GCF_016652895.1 Ensifer sp. SSB1 | reverse complement strand
GCAGTGTCGCATTTCTAAATGGCTGGCGACGTCGCAGCCCTATTCAGCTTTGACAAAGGACGCCCCTTGCCCTCTTGTCCGCATGCGCGCTGAATCGCGATGTCCCCGCTAACAAGCCCATCGCGCACACTGCATCGACGGGAGTCTCACTGCTTCGGCATCAGGCCATCGAGCAGGAAATCGAGCCCCTTTCTGAAGGTGCCATCCCAATCATCGTCCAGCAGCAACCGAGAGCGCTCGATTGTCGGGTAGCGTTCACTGAGCTGTGTCAGGCGCTGCTGTGCGGCAGCCTTGTCGTCATCAGTGAACTCGAAGCTCGCTCGCGTGATGGTGGCGCCCAGAACGTGGTTCCAAAGCGACCAGATCGCAACGTTCAGATCTGGATCTGCGACGCCGGCCCTGGATAAGGCACTGCCAAGCCGTTCCAGGCGATGGAGGACGTTGGGCCCAAGGGCCCGGCTCGGCAACAGCGATGCCGACCAAGGATGACGCAGCATGCTGGTGCGCCAGTCTTCGAGCATATGAATGATGTCTGCGCGCCATTGTTGCGGCTCGCCCATTTCAAAAGGCGCGCGATATTCGAGCACAGAGTCGAGCGCGAGATCGAAGACATCCTCCTTTGTGTCGACGTGCCAATAGAGGCTCATCACGCCAGAGCCACAGCGCTCGGCAAGCCGGCGCATCGACATTCCGTCGACGCCTTCGGCATCCAGCAGATCGATCGCGTTGGTTACAATACGTTCGAGAGAAAGCGGTGCGTCACCGCGCGGTTCCCGGCCGGATTGTCGATTCACATTCGTCCGTTGTGACTGTTTCGTCCGTCCGCCGCGACTCTTGGATGCCATGCGTCTTCCCCATCATTCAATCATTCGTATTTGGCCGGAAACACAGGCGATGTCGACCTCACCTGTTGACTCGTACGCTGTACGATGCAACTAAATCGTACGGCGTACGAGTGAATCAACAGTGACTCATCGAAAACAAACCCAGCCGACCGCGAGAAAGGTGCTCACGGCGTTCGGAGCGAGAAGAACATGTCACACGCAGCCAAGCATCTGCTTTTCGGAGGCCCAATCATCATGACCATTGGAGTGCCCACAATGACGACAGCCAATGAGCACAATCTCAAGCTGAGCATCGTCAATCCCAAGACCCTCTACGACCCGACACCGAATGGCTATAGCACCGCCGTGGTCACGCCCCCCGGCGCGCGCGTAGCCTACATTTCCGGACAGGGTGGCCAAGACGGGACCGGCGCTTTGTCACCGGATTTTTCCGTTCAGGTCAAACAGGCCTATGCGAATTTGCGCACCGCCCTCGACGCGATCGGCGCCCGGCCGGATCAGGTGGCCAAGCTCACGATTTTCGTGGTGGACCACGATATGTCAAAGCTCGGAGTGCTGACCGAGAACGTCAAGGAAATGTTCGGCACGGCGCTGCCGGCACAGACCTTGGTTCCGGTTCCCAAGCTCGCAATCGACCCGATGCTGTTCGAAGTCGAGGCAGTCGTCGTTATGCAGTAAGCATACGCGGAGAAGATCGGCGCGAGATAGAATTTTGTCTCCGGCAGGGCGTGAGATGCAAGCCGAACCGGTGGACTTGCGCCCTGCCCGTCCACTCGACGTAACTGAGCTGTGCAATCAGCCCGGCGCTACCGTTTGGGTCTGAAACGTGCGATCTGCCAACCGCGGTAGCATGAGCCGAAAAGCAACGCTGCGGGCACTTTGGAATAGGATCAGTGCGATCCACAGTCCGTCATTGCCGAAGAGAGGCTGCAGGATCGCCCAGGCTGCAAAGTAGATCACCAGAGACGCCACCATCAGGTTTCGCATCTGCCGCGACCAAGTTGCGCCGATGTAGACGCCATCCATCTGAAAAGCGACGATGCCGAAGACCGGAAGTGCTACGACGTAGGGCAAGTAGCCGTGTGCAAGCGCGGACACACTCTCTGTCGGAGCGGTGATGCCGATCACCCAGTCACCGGCGGCAAGAAGCGCGAGAGCCACAAGCCCGGCGAAGACGAAGCCCCACACTGTCGTCAACCCGACCGTACGGTCAAATGCCGGTCGGTAGCGTGCGCCGACCGCTCGACCCGCGAGCTGCTCCGCTGCGGTCGCCACACCATCGAGAAAGGCGACGCCGAAGAAATAGAAGCGCAAAAGGATCGTATTGGCGGCAAGAACTTCGATACCGAGCATGCCGCTCTGGCGGGTGAAGAAGGAAAGCCCAATCAGCAGCGCGAAGGAGCGGATCATCATGTCGCCATTGACCGAAAAGGCCCTGCGAAAGGCCGTCAGATCCGGAAGGTTCCACGCGTTCCGGTCGGTCTTTGCCCAGATGAGATAGAGCCCCGCCACCGCCGTGACGGCTTCAGCTACGAGAGAGGCGGCCGCAACACCCGCAACGCCCCAGCCGAGGCCGAGGACCCAGTGCACGCTCAAGCCGGCATTGAGCGCATTCAGCAAGGTTTGCAGGATCATGCCCCAGAGCGCGTCGCCGCGCCCGATGATCCAGCCGAAGACCACGAAATTGAACAGCACGAAGGGCGCCGACCACACGCGCCAGGCAAAATAGGTGGCAGCCGCCTCCGCCACCTTCCCTTCCGCTCCCATGGCGGCAAGACCAAGCGCGCCGATCGGCTTTTGGAGCAGAAGCAGCGCCAGCCCCGCCACGAGCGCGATGATGAGGCCGCTTGCGAGCATGCGCTGTTCTTCGCGCCTGTCACCAGCCCCCAGCGCCTGGGCGGTGAAACCCGTGGTCGCGCCGCGCAGGAAGTTGAAGGTGACAAAGATGACGTCGAAGATGACGGCCGAAAGCGCAACCCCGCCGATCAAAGCCTCGTCGCGCAACTGACCGATGACGCCGGTCGCGACGAGCCCAACGAGTGGGCTCGACAGATAGGCGACCATCATCGGCAACGCGATGTGCAGCACGTCGCGGTGCGCGATATCGAAGGGCCGGACTGTAAAGTCCACTTGGTCCGAAGGCGTTTGTTTCACTTAATCCAGCCGGTGTGGTTCGCCGAGCGTATGCATCAGCCGGTTGGCCCAGCCGAAGATCGCGACCGCATGGATGAGATCAAGGATGTCGAGATCATCGAGGGCGATCTCACGCAAGTGGTAGAACTGGTAGGCGCCGACATTGTCGGGATGGGCTGTCAGGTCGACGCCGAAATTGAATAGCGCCTGCTCGAACTCCGGCAGGTTCGCGTCAAGGCCGCTGCCATAGATTTCGTCCACCACCTCCGGCCGCTTTTCGAGCTGGATGTAGCGTGCCGCGTGGACCGAGGCGCAATAGATGCAGTGGTTGACGAAGGATGCGGCAAGCGCGCCAATCTCGCGGCCACCGCGGGAAAGCCCGCCCTCGCTATACATGATGTCGTTGAAAAGCGGCGTGCGCTCCTTCAGGGTTTCCGGCTCGTTGGCGAGAACCAGCACATAGTCCGAAATCTTCTTGTTGGACGGCGTGATCTTCAGCGCGTCGAGCTGCTCGGGGGTGGCGGTCTCAAGATCGACCGGCTTGACATAGGGCTTCCAGTCGAGCGCTTCGACGGTGAATTCGTGTACGGCTTGCGACATCTCAGTTGTCCCTCAGCATCTTGAGGCCGGCCACCACCAGCACCTGATAGTTGACGAAGGCGATGAGACCCGCGAGCGTGACGATGTCCCGGTCGTCGAGACCTGCTGCGGAAAGCTTTTCGACATTGGCACGCGTCGCTTCCTTCGGGGAGAGCGTCACCAGGTCGACATGGGCCAGCATCGCGTCAAGCCGCGGATCGGCAACGATGGCTCCGTGGCCGGGATCGGCGATCGGCAAAAGGGCGGATCCCCCCTCCTCGCTTTCGAGCAACGTCCGGAAATGCGCGGAAAGCTCCTGCGACTTCCAGAGTGCCGCCATGCGCGCCGCAAGCGCGGCTCTCAGCGCATAGGAGAAATTGCGCGGATCGGCAGGACGGAGGGCGGCCTGATAGCTCGTCTGGCTCAAGTGCTTCAGCTTCGCCCGTTGTTGGCGTAGCGCCTGGAGATCGGGGAAACGATCGAGTCCGAGAACAGTGTCGATCACGTCATTGGTCGGTAGAGCGGTCATTGGTTTTCCTGTCATCTAAAACACGGGAGGTTCAGGCCGTCTTCTGTGCCGGCGTCGGCGCGTCGGCATCCACCCATTCGGTCCCGTCGAGCTCCGGCTTTTCGTAGGCGATCAGCGCTTCCCAATGGTAGTCGACGTCACGAATGAAGAGCGAAGCGGCAACCCCGCGCGCCAACCACAGGGCGCCCTCGCTGATGGCCGGGATGTCGCCGCTGACCTTGCCGACACTGACGGATGCGCCGTAGTTGAAGCAGTGGATGTCCTTCAGCCAGGGGGCCGCTCCCGGTTCCTTCTCGGTGAAGGAGAAGTCTCCATTCAGCCAGGGGAAGCGGCCAAGTCCGGGGTTCTCCTCCCCGGCCGGTGGCGTATACCGATCCTCCCAGCAGGCGATCTGGTCCTGATAGGGGGCAAGCTCGCTGCGGCTCAAGGGATCGATGGAGAAGCCAGTACCTAGAATGACGAAGTCCGTGCGGAAGATGCGGCCGCTGCTGGTGGTGATGACGACTTCTCTGTCCTCCTCCCTCATCGAGCGGATTCCGCAGTCGAAGTGGAAGTGAGCGTTCGGGTGCCGGCTGACGCGGAGCGTCGAGTTGTGTGGCGCCGGCGTCTGCTGCTTTGCCGCATAATCCATCAGTCGCCAACGCCATTCGGGCGAGATCTCGGCAAAGCCTGCCGTGACGCCATAGGAGCCGATGCCCATCAGCTTATTGACCGTCGGCATCTCCTTGCGGCGGGCAAGAAGCCGCACCTCCCCTGCCCCCTGCTCCAGCGCCTCGGCGGCATTATCGACCGCCGAAGCGCCGACGCCGATGACGACGACGCGTTTGCCCCTCAGCCGGTCGAAGTCGATTTCGTCGGCCGAATGCGCCCAGGAGGTATGCCGCTTCATGCCCTTGACGAAGTCAGGGATGTTCGGTTCGCCCAGCCCATCGCGACCGGTCGCCATCACCAATTTGCGCGTGACGAGCGCAGGCTTTGCACCATCGGCGATTTCAAGTTCCAGCAGGCCGTCGGCACGTGGCACGACGCGGGTGACGTGTGTGTCATTCTCCACCGGGATGTCCATGACATCGCGGTACCAGCGCAGGTAATCCATCCACATCGGCCGCGGAATGCGGAACAGCTCCTCCCATTCCGCCTCGCCGTGGAGTGCCGTGAACCAGGCGCGGAAGCTGAGGGAGGCAACCCCAAGTGCCGGGCCGAGGAGGATCTTCGGTGAGCGCAGCGTTTCCATGCGCGCATAGGTAACCCAGGGGCCCTCTTGGCCTTTCGGCGCGCGATCGACGATGCGCAGATTGGCGATACCGCCGCGCGTCAGAGCATGCCAAGCGACAAGCCCGCACATGCCGCCGCCAATGACGACGACATCGCTCACGGGCTCGCCATCCGCGGTGGTGACTGGCTTCGACCAGTTGGCCGGCGGATAGTTGAGGTAACTCAGATCCTGCCTCACCCGCGCATTGAGGGTGGCAAGCCGTTGCTGCTTTTGACTGTCGGTCATACCCGATCTTCCTTTCACTTCGTCAGCAAGACGGCATCGCGGTCGCGCCACCCCACCCAGACGTCGTCCCCTTCGATATGCGAAAGCGCCACCGGATCGATCTGCGCCACGAGTGTGTTGCCATTGTCGAGCGTCACGCTCAGCGACGTGTGGGGGCCCTTGAAGACACGCTGATCGATGCGCCCTTTCAACGACGGACGGTCCTCGGGCTTGCGCGACAGGCAGAAAACCGCCTCCGGACGCAGAGCAATCGTGGCGTGGTCTCCGGGGATCGGTGACGTCCCGTTCACGTCGGCGTGCACGACATTGCCGCGCCACTCGATCGCGGCGACCCCATCGGAAACCGAGGTCACCGTGCCTTCGAGGAAGTTGCTCTGGCCAATGAAATCCGCGACGAAGCGGCTGCGCGGCCGGGCGTAGAGCTCGTCCGGTCCGCCCATCTGCTCGATCCTGCCCTTGTTCATCACCACGATGACATCGGACATGGTGAGAGCTTCCTCCTGGTCATGGGTGACGAAGATGAAGGTCTTGCCGGTCTTCTGCTGGATCGACTTCAGCTCGATCTGCATCTGCTGGCGCAGCTTCGCGTCGAGCGCCGAAAGCGGCTCGTCGAGCAAGAGCACGTTCGGATCGGGTGCCAGTGCCCGCATCAGCGCTACGCGCTGGCGCTGCCCGCCGGAAAGCTGCGCCGGCATCCGCTCGGCATGGTCCTGGAGCGAGACAAGGGAGAGAAGCTCGGTAACCCGCTTGTGGATCGCGGCGCTCTCCATACCCTTCAGTTCCAGGCCGAAGGCGATGTTGCGGCCAACCGTCAGGTGCGGGAAGAGCGCGTAGTCCTGGAAGACGATATTGACGTTGCGCTTGTTCGGCGGCAGGTGCGAGATCGGTTTGCCTTCAAGGTAGATCTCCCCCGAAGTCGGATTGTCGAAGCCGCCGAGCATGCGCAGCGTCGTAGACTTGCCGCAGCCGGATGGACCGAGCAGCGTGACGAACTGGCCGGGTTCTATTGCCAGGTCGAGGTCGTCGACGGCGGTCAGGGCCCCATAGGACTTGTTGACGTTCTTGAAATGGACGACAGGCTGCATTTGCGTCAGCTCCTGGAACGGCGGGTGAAATGCTCGGCATAGAGGCCGATGGCGGTGGTGACGACGAGCACGATGGTCGCCATGGCGTTGATCTCCGGCGACATGCCGCCTTGAACCTTGGCGAAGATCAGCATGGGCAGCGTCGGCTGGTAGCCGCCGAGGAAGAAGGTGCGGACGAAGTCGTCGATGCTGGTCAGCACGCAGAAGATCATGCCGCCGAAGAGCGCCGGCATCAGATAGGGGATAGTCACGCGGAGGAAGGCGATGAAGGGATCGGCCCCAAGATCGCGCGCCGCATCCACCAGATTTGCCGGCATCGACCGCAGCCGCGTCAAAACCATGATGACGACGAACGGCACGGCATGAACCGTATGGGCCAGAATGATCGCGAAGGTTCCGGTCGGAATGTCGACGGCGCGGATGAAGATGCGCATTGAGATCGCGTTGATCAGCCCCGGCACGACGGCGGGCAGACAGGCAAGTGCGAAGATGACCGCCTTGCCCCAGATGTTTTCCGCCGACACGAGCAGTGCGATCCAGACACCGATGATCGTCGCCGAGATCGTGGTGGCGAGTGCTATGCCGATCGAATAGAGCGAGGCTTCGAGGAACTGCTTGTCCTGAATCACCTTGCCATACCAGGAGAGCGTCCAGTTGCCGATCGGGAAAGCGATAAAGTTCGCGTCCTTGAAGCTCATCGCCGTCATCAGCGCCAGCGGCAAGACCAGATAGACCGCGAAGATCCAATAGGAGGCGCCGAGTGCGGTTTTCGGAAGGTCGTTGAAATAGGTTCGCATCAGCCCGCCCTCACATCAGCCGGACCGAGCGGCCGCCGACGATCCGCATGAAAAGCCCGACTGTCGTCAGCGACACCACGAGCATGATCATCGAAAACGCAGCGCCCTCCGGCCATTTGTCGTTCGACCCGTGAAACAGCGTCGCGATGACTTCGGGGAAGATGACCGAATTGGGACCGCCAAGCAGCAGTGGCGCGGCGAAGACGCCGACGGCGGTCAGATAGACGAGACTGCAACCGGAGACGATGCCATCCTTCGAGAGCGGCAGGATGACCCGGCGAAACCGCTGGAAGGGCCCGGCCCCGAGATCGGCCGCCGCCTGGATCAGCGGCGTCGGGATCTTCTCGATCGCCGAATAGAGCGGCAGGAGCATGTAGAGCGCAAGCAGGTAGATGACGCCGAAGCTCAGCGAAAAGAAAGTGTAGAGCATCGGGATCGGCCGGTCGATGAAACCGAACTCCCTCAGGAGCACATTCAGTGCACCACGGTTGGCAAGCAGCATGATGACCGAGAAGGTGCGGATCAGCTCACCGGCCCAAAAGGGTATGAGCAGCAGCAACAGGGCGCGCATCCGGTTCTTCGGCTGCACGACTTTCGCTACATAGTAGGCAACGGGATAGACGATCACCAGGGTCGAGATCGTGACCACCGCTGCGAAAACCAGGCTGCGGACGAAGGGCAAAAAATAGAGCCGATCGGAAAAGAACAGCCCGTAATTCGCGAGCGTGTATTCGCTGCTTTTGTCGGGCTGCGGCGGATAATTGGCGAGAAGGCTGATATTGGCCATCTGCAGGATGGGTCCAATGTGCAGCATGGCAATCCACAGAAGCGGCACGCCTGCAAGCACGGCAAGACGCACGCGCCGGCTATCGACGAGAAGCCCGATCGTGTTGCGATAAAGCCCCGAATTCGCCGCCCTGCCGATCCACCCGGCATAGCGCGGCGCCGTCGGCAAACCGACGGGTCCCGGTTGCGTTGTCGTATCCAGCATTCTTTTGTTCCCGGCTCTGGAAGAGTCCATTTTTGAGGGGTGACCGGCCGGAAGACCGGTCACCCAGCTGCAGCCGTCAGGCCGCCTTGATCTCCGCGGTGGCCTTGTCGATCATGTCGTTCTTCATGTCACGGTTGACCGAGCTGAAGAACTGGATGCGTTCGACCTGTTCCGGCGGCAGCGCCAGGGCGGCACGCTCCTTGTCGTCAAGTACCTTGTCGACCCCATCGAAGGCGGAGGAGAAGCCGGACTGGCGCGTCATCGCTGCGCCGATCTCCGGCGACGACAGGATGGCGTCAAGGAAGGTGTAGGCAGCATCCGCGTTCGGCGCGTTGTTGACGACGTTGAACGAATAGAGGAAGCCGAAGGTCCCTTCCTTCGGAACCGAGATTTCGATCGGATGGCCGTCCATGACGAGCTTGGCAGCCGGGCCGGACCAAGCCTGTGCCAGGTAGATGTCCTCGTTGACGAACATTTGCTGCAGCTCGGAGCCCGCATCGTAGTATTTGCGCACCTTGTCCTTGTGCTGAATGAGAAAATCGCGGGCCTGGTTCGTTGCGGTCTGCGCCACATCGGGCTTGTCGCCGTAGGTCACATAGTCGCCGTCGTTGCCCTGGTAGCGCATGACGATCGAGAGGAAGTCACTGACGATGTAGGACGTCAGGTTCTTGTTCTCGTCATCGAACATGATGCTCCAGCTATCGGAGGCCTTGGCGTATTCCGTATTGCGCACGAGACCCTCGAAGCCCGCAAGCAGGGGGACGCCGAAGGTCTTGCCGTCGACGGTGAGCTGCGGCGCGCCCTTATAGGCGGCGGCGAGCTTGCCCCAGTTCTTCAGTCGCGCGGTGTCGAGCGACGCCAGCAGGTTCGACTTCATGAACTGCGACAGGCGATGGCCGGTAACGGTCACGATATCGGTGGAAGGAGCAGCCCCTTCGGCGGTCAGCAGGTTGTACTGTTTTCCCTGGTCGTCGGTCAGACGGATGCGGACCTCGATGCCCGTATCCTTCTGGAACTGGTCGATGAAGGACTGCGGGACGAATTTGTCGTAGGTCGTGATGTTGACGACCTTGCTCTGGGCAAAGGCGGGGCGGATGATCGACGGTGCGGCCAATACGCCAGCACCGGTCGCCAGCAGTTTCAAGGTCGAGCGGCGGGTTACGTCCAAGTTTTTCATTTGGTTCTCCTCATTTTACGAGCTCAGTTTTCGTTCTCGGGCATGTCGAGCTTTTGCTCCCCTTTATTTCACTGCCGGTTGTCCGGCAGCGTGCCATCGCCGGCATTGCGGCCGGCGAAGGTTCTTTCGGCGATACGGGCCATCTGTCGCGGATCGTGGACGGTGAAGTCCGGCATGCGCTCCGAGGCGATCCGGGCGATGCGCTGGACCAATTCCTGGACGCCGGCCGAGAGCGGACGCGAGGCCGCCGACAGGATCGCCCAGAGGAACGGAACTTCGACATCGAGAGGTCGCACCACGACGGGTGCCGATGGCAGGCCATAGGCCGTGGCCGGCTCGATGATCGCGATGCCGAGACCGAGCGACGCCATCTGCACGGCATTGTTGGCGGCATTGGTCGCGATGACGCGATTGGGGCGCACGTCCGCCGCCTCCAGTGCTTCATCGATGCGGCGGCGCAGACGAAATGGATTGGCCATGGTTATGAGGGTGCGGCCTGCGAGATCGGCGATCGAGATCACGTCCTTCGCGGCCAGCGGATCATGCGGCGCCAGCGCAGCCACGCAGCGCCCCTCGAAAAACCCCTGCACTTCCAGCCCCGGCTGATCGGCCGGGAGTGAGGTCACGCAGAAATCCGCGGTGCGCGCAAACACCGACTGCACGGCAGCCTCCGCCGGCATACTGCGCAGATTGATCGTGTGCGGCAGCAGGTGCTCCGGCAATTCCGCAAGCGCGATCGGGATGATGCCGCTTGCAAAGGCCGGCGTTGCGGCGATCTCGATTGGTTCTGGTTCCTTTCCTGCGATCGCCTTGGCGCGGTTGCGCAGGTGGCCGATGCCGCTGACGAAACGCTCCGCATCGTCATGAAAGGCAATGCCCTTGTCGGTCGGACTAATCTTCGGGCCGTTCCGTTCGAACAGAGCGAAGCCGAGCGAAATTTCCAGATCCTGGATGAGGCGCGTCACCTGGGACTGCGATCGGTCGAGCATCCGGGCAGCACCGGTGATGCTGCCTGTCGACATGACTGCGAGAAACGCCTCGAGGTCGCGAACTTCCATGGACTATCATGCGCTCCATGCATTGTGATTGACTCATAGTGCATAAAACGCATTCTATGCGCTAGTGACAAAAGACAAGTTTTCTCTGTTGGGGCCGTTCGTAGAAAATCCGCTCAGGCGGCATCTCCTCGGACAACAGCAAACCAAGTCCATCTCAAAGGACCCGTGAGGGCTGGTCCTCGAGAGCGACTGAAGCGGACTATCGGGAGGAGTTTCATGCGTATTGGTATTCTCGGCGCGGGCGCGATCGCGTTCGGCATGGCGGCATTCCTCGCCAAGGCCGGTCATCAGCCGGTTCTGTGGTCGCCATCCGGAGTGCGGACGCGGCGCCTGATGGAAGGGGCGGCACTCACTGCGACCGGTGCCGTGGAGTTTTCCGGGCCAATCGCAATCGCGCAAAGCGCTGCCGAAGCCGTTTCAGGGGCGGACGCCGTCGTCATCGCCCTGCCCGCCAATGGGCACCGGCTGGTATTCGACGCGGCCCTGCCGCACTTGAAGTCCGGTCAGCCGGTCATCATCAGTTCGCACAGTTCCTTCGGCGCCCTCTATCTGTCGCGCCGGCTGGCTGAGCGGGGCGTGAGCCTGCCCATCATCGTCTGGGGCACGACGCTTCTGACCGGCCGTCAGGAAGCCGACGGCACGGGCGTTGCGGTCAACACCGTGCGCCAGAAGATCGATGTCGCGACCTTGCCGAAAACGGCAGCCAGCCAAGGCAAGGTCCTGTGCACCGCGCTCTTCGGCGATCGTTTCGTCGAGCGTGACGGGCTTCTCGCGATCGCGCTGTCGAACCTCAATCCGCAGAACCACCTCGGCATTGCCCTGTTGAACCTCACCCGCATGGAGAAGGGGGAAAAATGGGGACAGGGCGAAAACGTCACTCCTGCCGTTGGACAATTGATCGAAGCACTTGATCTCGAACGCCTGCGGATCGCCGAGAGTTTCGGCCTCTCCGTGCGCACGGTTCAGGAGCACTTCTCGCTCTCCTTCCATGTGCCAAAGGGGACCGTTTCGGATATGAACCAGCAGATGCACCGGGAGGGGCGCGGCGGATTTGGCCCGGTGACCGCCGATAGCCGCTACATCTACGAGGACGTGCCATTCGGCCTCGTGCCGACCAGCCTTCTCGGCCGCATCGTCGGGCAGCCTGCCTTGCTGCACGAGGCCGGGACCAGTCTGTTTTCGGCGGCGATGGGCCGCAATCTGGTGACGGACAACGACCTCTTGCCCGACCTCGCACTCGATAAACTTTCGCCGAAGGCCCTGTTGGCGCTCTGCGAGGAATGGCCATCGGCGTAGGGCCGGCGCGCGAATGCGATGGGCTGATCTGGCGGCACGGCCGCCGAGCCGGACAAGTGGCCGCTATCGGTTCAAACGCTCCGCCACCCAATCGGCGACAAGCGGGCGATAGAGCCAGGGGATGTTGTTGCAGACGTGGTTGCCGTCCTCGAAGATGTGCAGTTCGGCCCCGCCTGTGCAGATGTCGGCGCACTTCACCGCTTCAGAGGGCGGAAAGATCTTGTCACGTCCACCGTGAAGGATGAGCGCCGGCACGGTCGGCGGCGGGCAGCACGCCAGCGTGAAACGATCGGCGCGTTCGCGAACGTCCGCGCCGCCGAGCGAAAAACGCATATTGTCACGATAGACCTGCGGGAGTTCACCCCAGAACCCACCGAGATCGAAGAAGCCGTTGATGGAGACGACGCCGGCAAGCGCCGGTAGGGACGCGGCCGCGCGTAGCGCGAGCAAACCCCCGAAGGCCATGCCGACGAGTGCAACCTTTCCCGAAAGGCGTGGATGTGCCTCCACCGACCGGATGGCCGCCTCGACAGCCGGGCCGATATCCGGGCGCAGCGCCCCGATCGAACGCCCTTCGCCCTGCCCGGGTCCGTCGAGCGACAACGTTGCAACGCCGCGGGCGTGAAAATGCCGCTCGAAGGCCGGGAACTCCTCCTTGGTCGAATCCGAGCCCGGAATGATCAGCGCCAGCGGGTGTTTGCCTTCTCCGCTCGGCACGCGAAGAACGGCCCGGAGTTCCCCGTCTTCGAAGGGCACGGCGATCATCTCTGCCGGCGGATGGAGCAGTGGCGCTGCGAGATGGTAGAGTTCCACCTTTCGCGTGGCCGCCTTCGCCTTTGCCTCCAGGTCCTCGAAGGCCATGAACTGTCCGAAATGATAGAAAAGGCTGGCGCGGGCATAGGCCTCGCCGGCGGTCACGTTGCGGCCGGCTGCAAGAGCCGAAGCGCCGAGTTCTGCGTGCCGTTCGCCCTCCTCGCTCCAGGTGGAAAGCCAGTTTTGCCAGACGCCAGCGCGCTCGATGACGGCGCGTGCCGTTGCCGACGGGATACCGGCCACCTCCATGCGCGGAAGCCAGTGCTCGACGACACTGACCAGTCGGTTCTCATTCTGCGTCATGCATGTCCTCCCGCATGATGTCATTGCCTGCGTCTGCACCCGGCGTTGCTTGCCCGACGGATACCGGCTGAAGATCCCCAGGGTAGCTCTGCGCCTTCGCGCGGTATCGCTGCGCCCCGATCGACAGACCCTCGGCCACTTTCGCGTCGAGCGTGCGGACGATCTGAGCGGGCACCCCGAAGACCAGCGAGTCATCCGGAACGACCATGTTTTCCCGCACCAAGGCGCCAGCGCCGATCAGGCATCTCTCTCCGATCTGCGCGCCATTCAGCATCGTTGCCCCCATGCCGACGAGACTGCCCTTGCCGATCCGGCATCCGTGAATGGTAGCGTTGTGCCCGACGGTGACATCCTCGCCGATTTCCACGGGATAACCCGGATCGGTGTGGACGACGCACCCGTCCTGCACGTTACAGCCGCGCCGAAGAATGATCGGCTCGTTGTCGCCGCGCAAGACGGCGTTGAACCAGATGCTGACATCCTCGTCGAGCCGCACGTCGCCGATCACCACGGCACCGGGCGCGACGTAAAATCGTCCGCTGGCGGGAACGCGTGGCGCACGCGCGCCCAGCCGGTAAAGACCCGATGAAACCATCAAACATTCTCCGTTCTGCGGCGGCGCTCAGGTCGGCATGGCGAGCAGGATGGACGCCGGCGCATTGGTGCGATTGACGAGCGCACGCGCCTCGCCGGGCGCCAGGCGGCAGCTGTCGAGAAAGCCGAGCGTGACGCTCTCGCTGCCGGTTTCGACCGTCACTTCGCCGGCAACAACGATGTAGATCTTCTCGACTGCGGCGTCCTTTAGCGACGTGTGACCGCCAGGCAGGAGGTGCGACAGGCCGATCCAGATCGTATCGGTAACCGTCGCCTCCTTTCCCTGGAGCCGCAGGCAGTGCATGCCGTAGTGCTCCGGCGCCTCATAGGATCTGGCCTCGCCGTAGCGGGTCACCTGCATCGTCTCCTCCTCACGGCACCAGCAGCACGCGCTCGGGGGTGCCGCGCAGCACCGAGGCATAGGCCTTGGCAGCGTCGGCAAAACCATAGACGGTCGCCGGATTGATCGGGAACGGCTTCAGCTTGCCCTCTTCGAACTTCGGCTTCAGCTTGTCGAAGATGCGCGCGCCTTCCACCGAGGACAGCGCCAGTGTGTCGATGCCGATATATTTGTGGCGGCCACGGAAGAAGTTGAAGATATCGAACGGCACGGCGCGATCGAAGGTGGAAATGAACACCTGGCGCGCCTGCTTCGCCATGGCGTTGTTGGCGATTTCGAAATAGGGACTGCCGACCGTGTTGAAGACGATGTCGGCCCCATGACCGCCGGTCTTTTCGCGCACGATCGCGGCAACGTCGTCCTTGGCGCTGTTGAGCATCTCGACCGGCGCGTTGGTGTGCGCCAGCAGCGGCTGCTCGTTGTACTCGACCGCAAAGACCTTGGCGCCCGCCATGGTCGCGAGCTGGATCACCGCCTGCCCGACCTTGCCGTTGCCGCCGCAGACGAGCACGACATCCGTCGGCTGCACGCCACCGGCCTCGCGCAGGCCCTCAAAGGCAGTGATGAACGGCACGCCGATCGAGCCCGCTTCCTGCATGGTAAAATTCGCAGGCTTGGCCCGCACGGCCTTCTGGTCGAGCACCATCCACTTGGCATGGCTTCCGTCCTGGGTGATGCCGAGCTCGCCGCCGCCGCCCCAGATCTCCATGCCGACCATCGACGACGGTCCTTCGCGCACGATACCGCCGAAATCGCGACCCGGCGTGCGCGGCCAGACGGCGTGCGGCATATGCCCGAGAGACGCCTTCACGTCGCTGGGATTGACCCCCGCCGCGACGATCTCCACCAGCACCTGCCCGGGACCCGGCCGCGGCACCGCGACATCGACGACGTCGATCTTGAGATTGTCGAGATCGGGGGATTTTTCCATCACCCTCAGCGCCCGGGCGATCTTCGCGTCCACCTGAATATTCATTCTATGCCTCCTTGCAGATATCGATGCTTATGCACGCAGTCCGAGGATTTCACGGGCCTGGGAGGGCTCGGCGATCCTCCCGCCAAGCTTCTCGATCAGGTCCCTCGCCCGTTCGACCAGTTCGCCATTGCCTTTGGCGAGCACGCCCTTGGCGATGTAGGAATTGTCCTCCAGCCCCACCCGGACGTGACCGCCGAGCAGATAGGCCTGAACGGCCATCGGGAACGACATTCGCCCGACGCCGAAGCCGGTCCAGACGGCGTCGCCGGGCAGCATGCGGGCCGCGGTCGCCATCACGTCGGTGGTCGAGGGGAAGCCGTATTTGACGCCGGTCACGATCGTGAACATCGCCGGCGATTTCAAAACGCCCGCCTTCAAGAAATCCTGCGCCAGCTGGATGTGCCCGGTGTCGAAGACCTCAAGTTCCGGCTTGGAGCCTGCCTCGTTAATGATGTCGGCCATGATCTTGACGTTGGCCGGCGTGTTGATGACGACCTCCGATCCGAAGGTCATGGTGTTGAGGTCGAGCGTGGCGATATCCGGTTTCAGCGCGACGATATGCTCGACCCGCTTTTCCGGCCGCATCAGCGTCGTGCGCGGTCCGGCAACCGCCGGGTTCTCGTCGCTCGGGTGGTAGCGGCCACCCGGCCCGGTCGTGACGTTGAGGATCAGCGCCGTGTTCTTGGCCCGGATGCGCTCTATGACCTCGCGGTAATATTCGAGCTCCATGGAGGGTTTCGCGGTAACCGGATCCCGCACATGGATATGGGCGATCGCCGCACCCGCGTCGGCCGCTTCCAAGCAGGAATTGGCGATCTCCTCCGGCGTGACGGGGAGGCCGGGGTGGTTCTCCCGCGTCGTGAGGTTGCCGGTGACGGCGCAGGTGATGATGACGTTCTGCTGCATCACATGCCCCCCACGCCAGGGTGCGACCTGTTCAATCTCTCAACCATGATGCGCCACCTTCTTGCCGGAGATGGGCGGCAGCGGCAGGACCGATTGGCCCTCCACCAGCTTGAAATGGTAGTTGCAGCTGTAGAAAGGCGCCTCGGCGCCCGGAAATTCGGTGTCCGGACTGTCATGGCGGAAAAACTTTCCGACGATTTGCTGCTTCGCACCGAAGACCACGTCGTTGACCAGGGCTTCGTGACTGTCGGAAAAGATCTGGGTGACGAGCGTCTTGTAGCCCGGCGCCGAAACGATGAAGTGGATGTGGGCCGGGCGCATCGGCGTCCGCTTCTGCGCCCGCAGCAGGTCGCCGACCGGTCCGTCGGTCGGGACCGGATAGCCTGCCGGCTTTACCGACACGAAGTGAAAGTTGCCGTCGCCATCCGTCGTGAACCGGCCGCGCAGGTTGAAGTCGTCCTGCGTTTCGTCCTGGTTCTCATAGAGCCCGACCGGGGACGCCTGCCAGACATCAAGGGTCGCCCCTTCGACGGGCCGCCCCGCAGGATCGGTCACCCGCCCCGTGAAGTAGAGCTGCAGTCCCGGCGTGTCCGAACGAGCGATGCAGTCGCCGTTCACGCATTTCGGCGCGCCGCCGCGATAAAACGGCCCCAGAAGTGCCGACAGCGTCTCGCCCTGCATGCCGTCATTGTTGATCAGGTCGATCAGTGTCGAGGCGCCGAGCACGTCGGCGGCAAGCACGGTTTCGTTGTGCGCTTCGTTGGTCGCCTGGCCGACGGCCGTGATCCAGCGCAGGGCGTATTCGAATTCCGCCTCGGTCGGTCGTGCCTCCAGCAGGAAGGCATGCAAGTGCCTGACCATGGCATCCATGATCTGCTTGAGCCGCGGGTCATCGCCGCGCGACATGGCGGCAAGCACCGTCGGCGTGACGTCGGCCTCCTTGGAGATCAGTTTCGCCTCGGGGCTGATATGGCTGTTCATCCCAGTTCTCCTTTCCCCATCACAGGCCTGAGCCAGCGACCCGAAGCTCGGGCTTGGCCGTCTTCAGGTGCGGATATTTTTCGGTCAGCAGCGACCCGTAATAGTAGGTGTCAGTGAAGGCGCCGGTTGCGCGGATGGCATCGAGCCAGCCCTGGATCGCCGGCGTCTCCGCCCACATCGAGGACAGCCCGATATCGTCCATCCGCACGATCACCGGCATGATCGCGATGTCCGCCAGCGTCATCTGCTCGCCCATGAGCCAAGGCCCGCCATTGTCGGAAAGCCAGGTCGCCATGCGCTGAACGCCGCGCTCAAGGCGACCGAGCGCCTCGTTCATCTCCTGCTCGGGAAAGCCGGAGCGTCCCATCTTCATCAGGAACTCGCGGCGAAGCGGCTTTGCATCGCAGACCGCCTGAAACTCCTCGGCCGTCATCGCCTGATAGTGCGGCAGGAAGGCGAGGTTATAGGACGGCACCCGGATCGCCGGTGTCGGCACTTCGTCGATGAAGCGCATCATCGCCCGCATCTTCGCCGCGCCGAAGGCGTCCTCAGGCCGAAGCGCACCGGGAAGAATGTCTTCCAGGTACTCCATGATGACGGCGGAATCGGTCACCGCACGCCCCCGGTGCACGAGCGAGGGCACGACGCCGTTCGGGTTGATCGCCAGATACTCCGGCTTGAGCTGGTCGCCGGTGAAGAGATCGAGCTTGTGCTCATCAAAGGCGAGGCCCTTGGCGTGCAGGACGTATCGAACCCGTTGGCTGCACGTCGATTGAGGGGCGTTGTAGAGGACGAAGTCTTGCATGGTCGCCTCCATCAATCCCAGTTGAGAGCGCGGGGCAGCTTGCCCTTGCGGGCCAGTGTCCCGATCACGCCGTTCGGGAAGAACATCAACCCGAGAACCATGACGAAACCGGTCGCGAGAATGTTGATCTCGGATGCGCCAAGCGTCGCCACGAAGATTTCGTTGAAGGCAACGATCAGGATCGCACCCACGACAGGGCCGGCAATCGTGCCCTTGCCGCCGAGAATGCACATCAGCACCAAGTTTGCCGAAACGAGGATGATCAGGAAGATGTTCGGCCGGAGATAGGTGAGGTATTCGCCCCAGACCGCACCTGCCATGCCGACGAAGAAGGCCGAGAGCGCGAAGGCAAGGACCTTGTAGAAGCGGGTGTTGATCCCGGCGCTCTCTGCCTTGACCTCGTCCTTGGATAGCGCGCGAAGGCCCAGTCCGAACTTGGAATGCTTGATGCGATAGGTCGCCCACAGGGTGAAGGCAGCCATCAGCACGAAGGCGTAGTAGTAGGGCAGCTTGGCGGTCTCGACCGGCAGGTCGGTCACCGGGAGCGACAAGCCGTTGGCTCCACCGATGAACTCCCAGTGGTCGAACAGGATACGGGCGATCATCAAAAGCGCGATGGAGGAGATGATGAAGCTCGGACCGCGAACCTTCAGCGTGATCAGGCCGACGAGATAGCCGCAAACCGCCGCCACCAGTCCGGCGAGAGGCGCCGTCAGCAGTGTCGAAATCCCGTACCGCGCGAGAAGCATGCCGGAGAAATAGCCGCCGATCGCGAAGAAGACCGCGTGGCCGAGCGAAATATAGCCGGCGAAGCCGCCGATGATGTTCCAGCCGCTGGCCATGACCGCATAGGAGGCCGTGAACAGCACGAGGTGCAGCAGGTAATTGTAGTTGCCGGTCAGTTGCAGGAGCGGCAGGGCGAGCAGCACACCGAGAACGGCCAGGGGAAACCAAGTGGCTCGGGTCTGGTCATGCTGGCGCGCGAGCTTCTGATTGTGAATGCGACGAGCCTCGAGCACCGATCCCGCGTCGGCTTGTTGTAGATTTACGGCCATTATACCAGCTCCGGTTTTTCGCCGAACAGGCCCTGGGGACGGATCAGCAGGATGACGAAGAGTGCGAGAAAGAAGGTCATGGTCGACCAAGTGGCGCCCACCCAGGTGCCGACGAAGGCGGCGATGACCGACAGAAGAAGCGCGGCAACGACGGTGCCGAGCACGCTGCCCATGCCACCGAGCACGACGACCGACATCAGCATTGCGATCCATTCCCACTGCTTGGCGGGGAAGAAGCTGAAGACGAAGCTCACCAGCGAACCGGCGGCACCCGCAAGCCCGATGCCGATTGCAAAGGCGATCATGCTGATGAGGTTGACGTTGACGCCGAGCAGTTCGGCGGCCTCGCGGTTCTGCGTGGTGGCGCGGATGGCATAGCCGAGCCGCGAGTAGTTGAGAAACAGCGTCAGTGCGCCGATGATCGCCAGCGAGACGCAGCCGGCATAGAGCTGGCCTTTCGGAATGAACAGGCTGCCGATGAAGAAGGCATCCGTCGCATAGTCCGGCGAGGTCACGCGCTGGGTATTGGTGAAGGCGGCGCCGAGGAAGCCCTCGACGATCATCGCCAGCGCGAAGGTCAAAAGCACCGTCATTTCCGAGTAGCGCGCGCTTTTGGCCTGGCTTTCGAACATCAGGCGATAGAGCAGCACGCCGATCGCCGCCATGATCAGCGCTGCGATCGGCAGCGTTGCGATCGGGTCGAGGCCCCACAACTTGAAGGCCCAGTAGCTGACATAGGCGCCGCAGATGATCAGCGACGGATGCGCCAGGTTGACGATGCGCATCACGCCGAAGACCAGCGAAAGTCCGGACCCCATCAGCGCGATTACGCCGCCGAGCGCGAGGCCGAGTATCAGTATCTGAAGAATGTCTGTCATCACGTCCTCCGCTACGCGACCTTGCGGCCGCCGAGGTAAAGTTCCTGGATGCGCGGGTCCGCCAGAACCGCCTCGGCCGGCCCCTCGAAGAGGGTGCGGCCGAGGTCGAGCACAACGCCCCAGTCGGAATTCTTGAGGCCCATCATGGCGTTCTGCTCGACGAGCAGCACGGTGACGCCCTCCTGGGACATCATCTTCATGATGTCGAACATCTCCTGGACGATCTTCGGCGCGAGCCCGAGGGAGGGTTCGTCGAGCATGACGATGTCCGGCTTGACGATCAGCGTGCGCGCCATCGCAAGTGTCTGCTGCTGGCCGCCCGACATGGTGCCGGCGTGCTGGTCGGCGCGCTCGCGCAGCACCGGAAAGCGCTCGAGGATTTCCTCGATGCGACGGTCGCGAAGCTTCGCGTCGTCGAGCACGTATCCGCCCATGCGCAGGTTTTCGCGCACCGTCATCTTCGGAAACAACGCCCGTTCCTGAGGCACGAAACAGATGCCCTTGCGCAGGATCTGGTCCGGGCGCAGGCCGTTCAGCCGCTCGCCCTTGAAGATGACGTCGCCCTTGCGGATCGTCAGCATGCCGCAGATCGCTTTCAGCAGCGTCGACTTGCCGGCGCCGTTCGGACCGATGATGCAGTGAACCTTGCCGGGCTCGACCGTCAGCCGCGCGCCGTCGAGAATGGCCGGGCCGTCGCCGTAGCCGGCGGTGATATTGGTGACTTGCAGGAGATCGCTCATCAGGCCGCTTCCTCTTCCAATACGCCGCCCAGATAGGCTTCGAGCACATGCGGATCGCGACGCACCACATCGGGCGTGCCGTCGCAGATCACCCGCCCGTGCGCCATGACGACGACGCGGTGCGAAAGCCGCATGATCAGGTCCATGTTGTGTTCGACGATCAGGACCGTCAGCCCCTTGGCGTTGAGCGCCCGGATGTGGCC
>NZ_JAEPRP010000131.1:10764-20778 GCF_016652895.1 Ensifer sp. SSB1 | reverse complement strand
GTTTCCAATGAGGCCGATGTTCACGGAATCGTGGAGGCCGGCGAGCGCGCTCATGGCACGACGACTCTGCTCGTCAACAATGCCGGTATCGCCCATCAGGCGCTGTTCGAGAACCTCGAGGTCGGCGACTTCGACCGCATGTTCGCGGTTCACGTGCGCGGAACGTTCCTGATGACCCGGGCGGTGCTGCGCCCGATGCTTGAGCGCGGCGAGGGCGTGATCGTCAATATCGCCTCGCAGCTCGGTCAGATCGGTGGTGTCGAGCTCGTCCACTATTCCGGTGCCAAGGCGGCGATCATCGGCATGACCAAGGCGCTGGCCCGCGAGGTGTCGAGCCGCGGCGTTCGCGTCAATGCCGTCGCGCCCGGGCCGATCAATACGCCGCTCGTCATGGAACTCTCGGACGACTGGCGCGCAGCCAAGAAACAGCAATTGCCGCTCGGCCGCTTCGGCGAGCCGGAGGAGGTCGCAGCCACGGTGTCCTTTCTGGCATCGCCGGCGGCCAGCCTCTTCGTTGGCCAGACGCTTGGGCCGAACTCCGGCGATGTGATGCTTTGACAGGAAAGATGGAAATGACAAATCCTCCCAAGACTTCCCGCATTGTCATCGTCACCGGTGCCGGCATCGGCATCGGCCAGGCGACCGCCAAGTCCTTCGCAGCCGCGGGCGACCATGTGGTCGTAACCGATATTTTAGAGCGTGAGGGTGCGGCCACTGTCGAGGCGATCCGTGCTGCCGGCGGCTCGGCCGAGTTCGCCTATTACGATGTGCGCTCGACGTCTGCGACGGATGCACTGGTGGCCGACGTCGAAAGCCGCCAC
This sequence comes from Ensifer sp. SSB1, assembly GCF_016652895.1. Classification (NCBI taxonomy): domain Bacteria; kingdom Pseudomonadati; phylum Pseudomonadota; class Alphaproteobacteria; order Hyphomicrobiales; family Rhizobiaceae; genus Ensifer; species Ensifer sp. SSB1. Next base: position 19,957 of record NZ_JAEPRP010000131.1, on the reverse strand, counting down.
GGCCATATCGACGTTATCGTCGCCAATGCCGGCATTGCCCACCGCACGCCGATTGCGCAACTGACCGATGACCGGTGGGACCTGACCTTCGACATCGACTTGAAGGGCATCTTCCGGCTCGCGCGGGCAGCAAGCCCCGGCATGCGCCGCCGCGGCAAGGGCAGCATCGTCGCGCTCTCGTCGATCATGGGCGTCGCCTATGGCTGGGACGAACACGTCCATTATTCCGCCGCCAAGTCCGGCGTCGTTGGCCTCGTCCGCGGACTGGCTGTCGAGCTTGCGGCTGATGGTGTGCGCGTCAATGGCGTTGCGCCCGGCTACATCCGCACGGCGCAGCTGCTGTCTGAAGAAAATTCGCTAGGTCCGGTCGGCGCTGAAGCGGCCGCCGCCTTCATTCCGATGAAGCGGCTCGGGACGCCGGAGGACATTGCCGACGTGATCGCGTTCCTGGCGTCCGACGCCGCCCGCTACATGACCGGGCAGGTCCTGGTCGTCGACGGCGGCCTGCTGGTCGGGCGCTACTGACGTTTCTGAGATCGTGCGGCGGCCGCGTAGGGAGCGACTGGGCTCCAGGCCGCCGGACTGAGTGCCGCGATGGCGGCGAATGATGAAAGGAGGCCGCTAACGGCCTTCGGGGAACAACGAAAACTGGAGAAGAGACAATGCCTAGTATGGAACTCAATCGACGCTCGCTCCTCAAACGCTCCGCCGGGGTGATGGCGCTCGCGATCGGGGGCGGAACGCCGTTCCTCTCCTCGCGTGCAGCCTTCGCGCAGGCGAGCGATCTCGCCAGCCAACAGCTGCGCACCATCGGCCTCTCGGTCACCGTGCAGGAACGCATCCTCGAACAGTTCAAGGCGGCAGCCGGCGTTGGCGGCACCTCGGGAACGGCTGCCACCTTCCCGGATGCGCAGACGAAGATCCTCTCCGGCTCCAAGGACTATGACTGCTGGGAGATCATCGCCGAACGTCTGCCTTCTATCGTCATGACCAACAATGTCGAGCCGATCCCGGCCTCGGCGCTGAAGAACTGGGCGAACATCCGCGATACCTTCACCACCGCCAGCGACAAGTGGGATCGCGCCGCGCAGATCGTCGGGCAGATCTGGACCGACGACAGCCAGGCCTCGCTCAACATGGTGCCGGCCGTCTACAACTACGACTCCATCGGCTACAATCCCGACGTTCTTTCGGCCGAGGAGGCCAATAGCTGGGCGGCTATCTTCGATCCGAAGTGGAAGGGCAAGTCCGGCATCAACACCGACCCGTTGATCGCGATCGGTCAGGCGATCATGGCGATGAACTCGCTTGGCCTTTCCGACGTCAAGAACCCCGGCAACCCGACCGCGGCTGAAATCGACGAGGCCGCCGCCTTCCTGATCTCCAAGAAGAAGGAAGGTCAGTTCCGTGCGCTCTGGGGTGATTTCGGCGAGCTCGTCAACCTCATGGCATCGGGCGAAATGGTGGTCTGCGACGCCTGGCAGCCGGCCGTCATGGCGGTCAAGGCGCAGGGCAAACCGTGCCGGTACGCCGTGCCGAAGGAAGGATATCGCGGCTGGGCGATCGGGCCTGCGATGATCGCCGGCACGACGAACAAGGAAGCCGTCATCGCCTACGCCGACTATTGGCTCTCTGGCGAACCGGGCATCACCGTTTCGGAACAGGGCTACTATTCGCCCTCGACCAACATCAAGAACGTCATGGCGCCGGAAAAATATGCCTTCTGGTACGAAGGCAAGCCCTGGGTCGGTGCTGCGGAGCGCGGCATCAAGGAAGGCGACCTGCGTGACGGCGGCTCGCTCGAGGAGCGCGCCAAGAACGTCGCCTACTGGCACCAGTGGCCGGATGAATACGACCACCTGATCCAGAAGTGGGACGAGTTCCTGAACGCCTGATCGAACACGCCGGGCGGCGCGCCGCCTGGCTTTTGAGACATGGCGCATGGCCCCGAGCGACCACCCGGTCGTCTCACATACGAACCGGTCGGGATGGCCGGGGCCATGCGCCGGATAGCCGCGATTTCAGACAAGCTCCGGAGAGCCACGATGATCTTCGACCTCGAACTCAACAATGTCGGCAAGGTCTATGACAACGGCACGCCCGCCGTGATCGACTTCAACCTGTCCGTCGCCAAGGGCGAGTTCATCGCGTTCCTCGGCCCCTCCGGCTGCGGCAAGACGACGACGCTCAGGATGATCGCTGGTTTCGAGGCGATCTCCTCCGGCGACATGCTGATCAAGGGCAAGCGGATGAACGACGTGCGGCCCGAGCATCGGCCGACCTCGATGATCTTCCAGAGCTACGCGCTTTTTCCGCACATGACGGTGCGCCGCAACGTCGGCTACGGTCTGGAGGTGAAAGGCATGGCTAAGGCGGAACGCGACGCGAAGGTCGACCGGATCCTGGCGACACTGGGCCTCGAAGACATTGCCGACAAGAAGCCCGACCGGCTCTCCGGTGGCCAGCGGCAACGCATCGCTCTGGCGCGCGGCCTGGTGGTCGAGCCCGACATCCTGCTGCTCGACGAACCGCTCGGCGCGCTCGACGCCAATTTGCGCAAGGCGATCCAGAACGAGCTCAAGCTGCTGCAAAAGACGCTCGGCGTGACCTTCATCTTTGTCACGCATGCCCAATCCGAAGCGCTTGCCCTGTCGGATCGGATCGTCGTCATGAACCAGGGGCGGGTCGAACAGATCAGCCCGCCGCATCAGCTGTATACACGGCCGAATACGGCCTTCGTCGCCCAGTTCATCGGCAACAACACCATCTTTGATGGCGAGGTGGATGGTGCCTCCGGCGAGCGGGCTCTGGTGTCGACTGCCGTCGGCCAATTGTCCGGACGCGTCAATGGCGCCTTTGCCGGCCAGTCACGCGTCAACATCGTCATTCCGGCAGAGGCGATCGAGGTTCACGCAGCCGCACGTGTCGACCGCGACCGTATCGCCGCGAACTACGGTGGCAACGTCGTCGGCGCTAACGTGCGGCGCTTCGACGTCGTCGGTCATGTTTCCCATCTGACGGCGGCACTTCCGGACGGACGCACCGTCTCGCTGGAGGCCCATGTCGACAAGTACCAACCCGACGCCTTCCCCGTCGGTGCCGACATTCTTCTGAGCTGGCAGCCGGGCGAAGCAACCGTCATCCCAGCCTGACTTTTTGAACGAAAAACACGAAGGAGACATACCATGGCCAAGGAAATCCTCTGCAGCTTCGGCATCGACGTCGATGCGGTTGCCGGCTGGCTCGGATCGTACGGGGGCGAGGATTCACCGGACGACATCTCGCGTGGTCTTTTTGCCGGCGAGGTCGGCAGTCCGCGGTTGCTGAAGCTGTTCGAACGTTTCGGCATCAAGACCACCTGGTTCATCCCCGGGCACTCGATCGAGACCTTCCCGGAACAGATGCAGGCGGTCGCCGATGCCGGACACGAGATCGGTATTCACGGCTACACCCACGAAAACCCGATCGCCATGACCCGCGAGCAGGAAATCGAAGTGCTCGACAAGTGCATCGAGCTCGTCACCAAACTGTCGGGCAAGCGGCCGACCGGCTATGTCGCCCCCTGGTGGGAGTTCTCCAACGTTACCAACGAGCTGCTGCTTGAACGTGGCATCAAGTACGACCACTCGCTGATGCACAACGACTTCACGCCCTATTATGTGCGTGTCGGCGACAAGTGGACCAAGATCGACTATTCGAAGAAGCCATCGGACTGGATGGTGCCGCTCACGCGCGGCAAGGAAACCGATCTGATCGAAATCCCGGCCTCCTGGTATCTCGATGATCTGCCCCCGATGATGTTCATCAAGAAGTCGCCGAACAGCCACGGCTTCGTCAATCCGCACGATATCGAGCAGATCTGGCGCGACCAGTTCGACTGGGTCTATCGCGAGATGGACTATGCGGTGTTTCCAATTACCATTCACCCGGATGTCGCCGGACGCCCGCAGGTTCTGATGATGCTCGAGAGGCTCTATGCCCACATGATCAAGCATCCGGGCGTGAAGTTCGTGACGATGAACGAGATCGCCGACGATTTCGCCAAGCGCTTCCCGCGCAAGAAATAACCAGCCCAAGGGGGCGGTTTGCCGCCCCCTTTAGACATTTTGAACGGACAGCATCATGTGTTCCCTTTGCGGCATCCTCGGCGGCAACGAACATTGGGCCGACGCCGTGGCGCGACCCGGTGTCTTCACCCGCAATGTCGAGCGGATAGATCGCCGGCGTGAACGCGCGAACCGTGTGCGCATCGCCAACACGATGCTTGCGCGCTTCGGCCTGACACTTGCCGATTGGCAAGGCGCATCCTTCGTGCTGTCGACGCGGACCGGCAAGAACGAGATCATTGAGGATCTCGGCCATTTGTGGCCGGCGGCCGAACGGCTCTGCGGCCGGGTCTGCGATCCGCTCGATCCTGCCTTCATTGCCGTGGCGGAGGAAATGTGATGGCCGAGGAGATACCGCTGCTCACGCCCATCAACCTTTTGACCGGCTTCCTCGGATCGGGCAAGACGACGCTGCTGTCGCGGCTGCTTGCCGACCCGGCGCTCAGCGACGCCGCGGTGCTCATCAACGAGTTCGGCGAAGTCGGTCTCGACCACCATCTGGTCGAGCGTATCGACGACACCATGGTGCTTCTGCAGTCCGGTTGCCTCTGCTGCACCGTCCGCGGCGAACTCGCCGACGCCATCAGGGACCTGCATTCCAAACGCGAGCGCGGGCTCGTGCCGCCGTTCCGGCGGATTGTCGTCGAAAGCACTGGGCTCGCCGATCCATTTCCGGTGCTGTCAACGATCAAGGCGGATCCGGTATTGCGCCATCACTTCCGGCCGGGAAACGTCATTACCACGGTCGATGCCGTCAACGGCCTGACGCAGCTCGAAACCTACGTCGAATCCAACCGCCAGGCTGCGGTCGCCGATCGCCTGGTCGTCACCAAGTCGGATCTGACCGATGCCGGCACTGTCGCGGCACTGTCGGACAAATTGCGGATCATCAATCCGGATGCGCCACTGGTGCTGGCTGGCGAACCGGACATCGACCTTGCCGCTCTCATCGACGAACGGCCGACGTTGCGCGCGAACGGCCTGCAGTCGGCGAGCGGTTTTTATTGCGATGCGCCGACGATTCTGACGACGGCTGACGGTACCGCGCATGCCTCCGCCGTGACCTCATTCGTGATGACGGTCGAAAGGGCGGTGGATTGGACCGCTTTCGGCCTCTGGCTGACGATGCTCCTCAATCGCCACGGCGAACGGGTTCTCCGGGTCAAGGGCATCCTCAATATCGCCGGGGAGGAGCGCCCTGTCGCCATCCACGGCGTTCAGCATCTGGTGCATACGCCTGTCCACATGGAGCGCTGGCCGGATGAGGATCGCCGCTCGCGCATCGTCTTTATCGTTGACGGTCTCGATGTCGGACTGCTCAAACGGTCGTTCGAGGCATTCGCGCTCGATCGGTCGCCCGCATTCGCCCCGGGTGTTGCCGAAGAACCGGTTTTACAGGAACGCCTTTCGTCCCCATGAGCAAGCACAAGCCTGATCAATCGACCGTCGCCACGCCCGCCCTGCATCTGGCCGGGCGGCCGAAGCTCCGGGTGCTCGGTACGGCGATTTCCCTGCTTGAGGAACTGCGGCTGCGCGCCGAAGAGGACCTCGGCATTGAGGTGGTGTTCGACAATAACGACTTCCTCACGACCCAGCACAAGGCGGCGCAGGAGCCGGACAGCTACGACATCTACGACCAGTGCTTCCACAATCTCGACATTGTCTGGTACTGGCGGGCGATCCAGCCGATCAGCACCGGGCGGATTGCGCTCTGGGACGAAATCAACGATCTGACGAAGACCGGGCATATCGGGCCAAATGCACGGCTGGGGCAGGGGGACGCGCCTGTCAAGAAGCTCTTCGTCCAGCCCAATCTGGAATTGGGCGATGCGCCGTCGACGTCGATCTCGATGTTGCCGACGACCCATAACTTCGACAGCTTCGCCTATCGCACGGATGTGGCGCCCAACGCGGTTGCTATGAACAGTTGGGCGGCACTGCTGGACGAGCGCTGGGCTGGTCGCGCCGCACTGGTCGACGAGCCGGCAATCGGCATCTTCGATGCAGCGCTCGCGGCTCAAGCCGCCGGCCTCATGAGTTTCGACAATATTGGCAGCATGAGTGTCGATGAGATCGATCGCCTGATCGGGCTTCTCGAGGAGCGCAAGAAGGATGGCTACTTCCGCGCCTTCTGGCGCACCGCGGAGGATGCGGCCCGCCTGATGTTGCGCGGCGAAACGGACATCCAGAGCATGTGGTCGACCGGCATCAACATCCTCAACGGCCAGGGTGTGCCGGTCGAGCAGGCAGTACCCGCCGAAGGCTACCGCGCCTGGCACGGGGGACTATGCCTCGCGCGCCATCTCTCCGGGCGCATGCTCGACGTCGCCTACGAGTATCTCAACTGGTGGATTTCCGGATGGCCGGGAGCCGTGGTCGCGCGGCAAGGCTATTACATCTCGACACCCGAGCGCTCGCGGGCATTCATGTCGGCGGCGGAGTGGGACTATTGGTATGGGGGGCTGCCGGCGGCGGAAGACTTGCCGGGGCCGGATGGCACGATCCGCATCAAGGCGGGCTCGGTGCGCAGCGGTGGCTCCTATTGGCAGCGCGCCAATTGCATTGCCGTTTGGAACACGACGATGGACGAACACAATTATCTGGTTCGTCGCTGGATGCAGCTTGTGGAACGATAACGCGTTTGCGGCTCTGGTGGAGCTGCAAGAAATAGCTTTATCGTTTTGTTTTTGCGTATTTATTGACGGAGTGTAACTCCTCGCCTCTCGAGAAATGCGCTATGGAAGGAGCCAATAATGCAGGATTTGGGCGAGCGCTCGATTGCGCAGCTTTCCGTCTTGTTACAATCCGGTGCGCTGGACCCACGCGCGCTCGCCGAATGGACGCTGGGACGGATACGGGACCATGCTGACCAGGCGATCTTCACGATCGTCACGCCTGAGCGGGCGATGCGGGAGGCCGAGGCATCGTACATGCGGCTTTGGTCTGGCCGTTCACTCGGCCTTCTCGACGGTATCCCGGTCGCCTGGAAGGATCTTTTCGCGATCAAGGGCCTGCCGACCACCGCCGGCTCGATCGTGCTGAAGGATGATCCGGCGGTCACTGAGGATGCGGCCGTCGTCGCTGCTCTCGACAAGGCCGGCATGGTCAGTGTCGGGCGGGTCAACATGAGCGAATTCGCTTTCTCCGGTCTCGGGCTCAATCCGCATTACGGTACGCCGCGCAATCCGCGCGCCGAAGGCGTAGAGCGCGTGCCCGGCGGATCGTCCTCGGGCTCGGGCGTTGCGGTTGCCGCGGGCCTCGTGCCGGTCTCGATCGGCACCGACACCGGCGGATCCATCCGCATTCCGGCGGCGCTGAACGGCATCGTCGGTTACAAGGCGACACGCGGCCGCTATTCGATGCACGGGGTCTTTCCCTTGGCAAAAAGCCTCGATTCGCTTGGGCCTCTCTGCCGCACGGTACAGGATGCCGTCTGGGTTGATGCCGCGATGCGCGGGTCCGCATCGGAGGTGCGCAGGGGCAGCCTTGAGGGACTTTCGATCGTCGTGCCGACCAATGTCGTGTTCGATGGTGCGGAAGACGGAGTGGTCGCGGCCTTCGAAGACGTGCTGTCGCGGCTCGAACGGGTGGGCGCACGGGTCAGGCGTCAGGCGTTTCCGGCTTTCACGCGCATCTTCGAGATCATGGCTGCGCACGGCCCCCTGGTGACCGCCGAAGCGTTCGCCCTGCATCGCTCCAGGCTTGAAGGCTCTCACGCCGCGTCCATGGACAGGCGCGTCGTTACTCGGGCTCGGCTTGGGGAAAAGATCGCACTCTCCGACTATATCGCAATCCTTGACGCCCGCGACCGGTTAATCGCCGAGGTCTCGGCGTCGGTCGGCCCGAGCGAGATCATCGCCTATCCGACGGTTGCGCACGTTGCGCCCCCAACGGCGCCGCTCGAAGCGGATGACGCCTTGTTTGTCGAGACCAACGCCAGGACGCTGCGCAACACATTGATCGGCAATTTCCTCGATTGGTGTGGCGTGTCGCTGCCCTGTGGCACCGGCGAAGCGGGTATGCCGGTTGGCCTTCTGCTCTCGGCTCTGCCGCACCACGATACGCATCTTCTATCCGTGGCGCTGGCTGCGGAAGAGGTGGTGCGTGCGGGCTGATACCGGTGGACTGGCGGGTTTTTGCACTACGCCCACCGACAAGAGCGAGCGCACTTTGCGACTAGCCGGGCCACCGAAGCCGTAGTTAACTGACCCTACAGCGCAACGCGCCTTATGAGATGGGCAAAGGTCGCTGTAGCATTTTGCAGGAGATCCTCCGCGAAGGCCTCACGCGCAAGACACGAAAGATGTCGCGAAACGAAGGCCGGTGGGATCGGAGAACGACCGAGATCGGCAGCGCTTGGCACAAAGGGAACAGCCGCGCGACGGGCCGTTGGACTTGATGGGAGCTTCGCATGGACGAGAGTTATTCCACGGCAGGCACCGCTGCGTTCGAACGCAAGCGTTATTGGGACGAGGCGGTGTCGAGCACCTATTTCCCGCTCGACCTGCGTTTCCAGAACGCGCAGGAGTTCTCCGGCGAGCTTAACGTCTGGGATCTCGGTGCCGTCTCGCTGTCGCGGCTGGAATCTGATGGTCTGCTTTATCGCCGACAAAAACGGCATCTTCTACACGAGCGTGAGGAGAGCTACCTGATCACGGTGCCGGAGAAGGCGGAGATCAGTTTCGAGCAGAGCGGCAAGGCCGTGACCTGCAAACCCGGCGCCTTCCTTGTCGAGCGCAGCCATCTGCCCTATGAGTTCAGCTATAGTGCGAAGAACACCCTTTGGGTGCTGAAAGTACCGATCGTCGCGCTGCGCCCCCGCGTGGGCCTGCCTGAGCGCATTGCCTCGCTGAGCTTCGATTCCACCCGCGGTACCGGTGCCCTCTTCGTCGACATGATCCGCCTGATTGCGCCGCGGCTCGTCGAAATGGACGCATCGGCTCGCGACATGACCGGCAAGCACCTCGTCGACATCCTGGCGATGTCGCTGACATCGGACGAGCGCATGCTGATGTCCGATGCGACATCGGTTCAGCTCGGCCACCTTCACCGTGTCGAAGGCTTCGTGCGGGCCAATCTCGCCAGGG
>NZ_JAEPRP010000131.1:0-10754 GCF_016652895.1 Ensifer sp. SSB1 | reverse complement strand
CATTGCCGAGGCGTGCGGTATCTCGGTGCGCTATCTGCACCAGCTCATGAAGCAGCAGGGGACCTCCGTCTGCCATTGGATCCGGCTGCAGCGGCTGTTGCGTTGCGACGAAATGCTTCGAGATCCCGCCTGCCGCAAGCTGGTTTCAGAGATCGCCTATGCATTGGGCTTCGGCGACCACGCCCAACTCAGCCGCCATTACAAGGCGCATTTCGGTCTCAGCCCGACCGAGGCACGCGAGCGATACCTGATGGAGCGCACCGTCGCGACAGGGTGATCGGGACAGCAAATCCAGCCAAAGTGCGCCGCGGTCTCGCGCCTGGAATTGCGTGAAAACAAAGAGATAGAGCGTTTCCAAGAACTTCTTCCTGAACGGAAACGCTCGCAACGACCACCAACACTGCAGCGCTTGCCGCGGCCGCTTTCGGCCGACGGCGAAGCCTTGCCCGATTTCTATTTTCGAGACAGGAGACGAAACTTGCAGAACCTTCGTGTAGCGGTCGATGTCGGCGGCACCTTCACCGACATTTGCATCATGGACGAGACGACGGGTCTCATCCGGGTAGAGAAGACTTCATCCTCGGTCGATCCCATCGATGGCATCATGTCGGGTGTGGAAAAGGCTGGCATTGATCTCAAGAAGGTGGCGCTGTTTTCGCACGGCACCACCGTTGCCACGAACGCCCTGATCACGCGGCGGCTGCCGCGCACGGCCATGGTCTCGACGAGAGGCTTCCGCGACGTCATCGAGATCCGGCGCGCCAACAAGGAAGACCTCTGGGATACCTACAAGGATGTCGTTCCACCCTATGTGCCCAGGCGCGACAGGCTCGTTGTTTCGGAGCGCGTCGATGCGCAGGGGGAGGTCGTGACGCCGCTTGACGAGGAGGAAGCCCGCGAGGTCGCCCGTATCCTCAAGCGCCGCAACGTCGCCGCCGTCGCGGTCTGCTTCATGAACGCCTTCATGAATGGCGAGAACGAGCGGCGGATGAAGGAGATCCTGATCGAGGTGATGCCGGGCGTGCCGGTCTCGACCTCGTCGGATGTGCTGCCGGAGATCTTCGAGCACGAGCGCTTTTCGACCACCGTGGCCAATGCGGCACTGAGCCCGGTGGTCGTCGACTATACCTCCAGGCTCGGTAAGCGCCTTGCCGCGGACGGCTACCAGCGCGACCTCCTGCTGCTCCATACCGGCGGTGGCGTGATGACGCCGAAGAGTGTGGAGGACTTCGCCGCCCGGCTCGCCGGATCCGGTATCGCTGCCGGCGCGATTGCCAGCAAATACATCGCCGAACTCTGCGGCTTCAAGAACTCGATCGGTCTCGACATGGGTGGCACGTCGACCGATGTGTCGCTTGCCTATGATGGCCAGTCGCGGGTGACGAAAGACTGGTTCATCGAATTCGGCTACCCGATCCGCTTCTCTTCGATCGAGGTGCTGACGATTGGTGCTGGCGGCGGATCGCTTGCCTGGACGGATGAGGCGGGTTCGTTGCGCAACGGCCCCCAATCGGCCGGCGCAAACCCGGGTCCGGCTTGTTATGGCAAGGGCAACAAACAGCCGACCAACACCGATGCCAATGTCGTCCTCGGTCGCCTGGGCACCAGTCTGGCCGGGGGCAAGATCACGCTTGATGCGGGGCTGGCAGAGGTTGCTGTCAAGGAGGGCGTGGCCGAGCCCTTCGGTCTCGGTGTGCACGAAGCCGCGGACGCGATCATCCGTGTCGCCAATGCCAACATGTCCGATGCCGTGCGGCTAATCTCCATCAGCCGCGGCTATGACCCGCGCGACTTTGCGCTCGTCGCCTTCGGTGGCGCAGGCGCGCTTCACGGGGCGGCGATTGCGCGCGAGCTCTCGATCCCCGCCGTTATCGTGCCGCCCAATCCCGGTGTGACCTCGGCGCTCGGCTGCCTGCTCGTCGACATGCAGCACGACTTCTCGGAGAGCTACCTGAAGGCGGCGGCCGATGCCGATCCTGCGGCGATCGAGGCAGCCTTTCTCCGCCTCGAAAAGGAGGCGCTCGATCGGCTTGCCCATGAGGGCGTCGCTGAAAAGGATGTCGTGCTCCAGCGCAGCATCGACATGATGTATCTCGGCCAATGGCGGTCGCTCGCGGTTTCCGCCCCTTCGGGCATGACGGAGATAGCGCGGCTCGTCGAAGCCTTCCATCGCGAACACGAACGCGAATACAACTTCCGCCGCGACGAAACGCCGGTCAGCCTCTTCCGCATCAATCTGAAGGCGATCGGCGTGGTGCCGAAGGCGACGCTCGCACGCCACGAGCCAACGGGCATCGTGCCCGAGCCGAAGACGCGGCGCACGGTCTGGTTCGATGGCGAACGTGGCCTGGATACACCGGTTTACGAGCGCGAAACCCTGCCGGCCGGGCTTGTTCTCGCCGGGCCCGCCATCATCGAACAGCTCGATTCCACGGTCGTCATTCCACCGGACACACGCGCCGAAGTCGACCAGTTCCTCAACATCATCATCCGTATCGAAGGTGAGAAGAATGTCTGAACAGCAGAGCCTTGACCCCGTAACCTTCGAGGTGCTGAAGAATTCCTTCATCACCAGCGTCGACCAGATGGCAGAGCAGATATTGAGGACCTGCTATTCCTTCGTCATCTACAACCGCGATTTCTCCAGCGCGCTGCACGATGCTGAGGGCAATTCGGCTGCACAGGGAAACCAGGACATCGCGGTGCATGTCGGCACGCTGCATTTCACCTGCAAGGACGTCATTCGCGCCTTCGACGGCGACATGCATCCGGGCGACGTCTATGCCATCAATGATCCCTACGCCGGCGGCACCCATTTCAACGACGTGCGTCTGATCCGTCCGATTTTCGTCGACGGCCGTATCATCGCCTTCAGCCAGTCCAACGGCCACTGGTCGGACCTCGGTGGCAGCGTGCCGGGCTCCTTCGACGTGGCAGCGAAGGAAATGTTCAAGGAAGGCATGCGCATCACGCCTATCCGCCTCTTTGATCGCGGCCGGTTCTGCAAGGACGTCGCCAACCTCATCGCTTCGAACACGCGCGATCCGGCCTCGATCATCGGCGACATTCACGCCCAGGCGCAGGCGACGCAGGTCTGCGAACGAGAAATCCTTCGTCTGGTCGGCAAATACGGTGAAGGCACCGTGAAGCAGGGCCTCGGTGCCGTGCAGGACTATGTCGAACGCGCCATGCGCCAGCGCATCGCAGCGCTGCCCGACGGGACCTGGGAAACGCAGGACTTCATCGACCGCGATCCGGCCGGCAGCGAGGGCATGATCCCGATCAAGGTCAAGCTGACGATCAAGGGCGACCGGGCGATCTACGATTTCACCGGCAGCCACCCGACGATCGGGTCCATCTACAATTCGGCCTTCGGCGCCACCTTCTCGGCGGTCGCTGCGGGCATGAAGACGTTCTTCCCGGACCTTCCGCTCAACAGCGGTTTTTATCGCGTCTTTGAGATCATCGCCCCGGAAGGTTCTATCGTCGATGCGAAATGGCCGGTGGCGGTCACCGGCTTCCTGATGCCCTTCGAGAAGATCATGAACGCGATCTACGAGATCTGGTCGAAGATCATTCCGGAGCGGGCCATCGCCTGCGCCTTCAACCTCGAATATCTCCTGACCGGTGGGCGCGATGCCCGGGCGAAAGAAAAGCCGATCTTCATGTTTTATGACTGGCTGCCCGGTGGTTGGGGCGGGCGCAACGGCAAGGACGGCTGCAATGTCACCACCGCCTGCTTCGGCACGGGACTGATGGCCCAGCCGGTGGAAGGACAGGAAAGGGCGAACCCGATCCTGACGACCGAGTTCGAGGTGCTCAAGGATTCTGCCGGACCAGGCAAATGGCGGGGCGGAGCCGGGGTGCTGAAGACTTCGCGCATGCTCGAGGCGGAGAGCACGGTGATCTCCTATATCTGCGACCGCGAGAGGGCGATCGTCTGGGGTATCGAGGGTGGCCTGCCGTCGATACCGCACGGGCTGACGCTGACGCGCGCGGCGAGCGGAAAAAAGGAGTGGCTCGGCGCGACCTTCTCGGATGTGGCGATCGAACCAGGCGATGTCTTCTCCCGTCCGACCGCCGGCGGCGGTGGTTTCGGTGATCCGCTGGAACGCGATCCGAAGCGCGTGCTGGAGGATGTCATCGACGACTATGTCTCGGTCGAACGCGCAGCCAAGGACTACGGCGTCGTCATTCAGCCGATCGATCCGGAAATCTGCGCCTATGAGATCGACAAGGATGCGACCGTTGCCTTGCGTCGGCAGATCCGCGCCGAACGCAACGATTGGCTGGCGGCTGATCCGGAGGATGTCTCCAGGTGGTTCAAGGCCGGCGAGATCGATGCATTGGACGCCGTGCGTCGCTACGCGGTCATCCTCGACTGGGACAGCGGCGATCTGCTGCCGGTCTCCACCGATCAGTTCCGGGAGATGTATCGCAAGCGTTCGGCGGCTGCCTGGCAATAGTGTCGAAAATGGCTGGCGGGTGGGCGGTTCGCCCACCCAGGGTCGGGGGTAACAATGGGTGATATCACGATCGTCGCCGCAGCTGAGGGCGACAGGTCCGCGTGGAACGAGCTCCACGCGGGGTTTGCCAGCTACTACGGCGTCGAGCAGACCGACGAAATGCGTGATCGGGTCTGGGGCTGGATCTGCGACGGCCGGCTTGAATGCCGGCTTGCGCTCGATGGCACTGGCCGCCCGGTCGGCCTGACACATTTTCGCGAATACATCCGGCCGTTATTCGCCGCGCGCGGCGGCTTTCTCGACGATCTTTTCGTTGTACCTGAGGCGCGTGGCAGGGGTGCAGCCCCTGCACTGATCCGCGCCGTTGCCGAGATCGGGCGGGACCGCGGCTGGAACGTCGTCCGCTGGATCACACGCGACAACAATTATCGTGCACGAACGCTTTATGATCGTGTCGCGTCACGCACGGATTGGATTACCTATGATATCACGCTTTGAAATTGCAGCAGGGAGACGCCAATGACCGCACAGCCAAATTCCACCGAAGCGCGGAACATGGTGTATCACCTCCATTCCTACACCAATCCCCGACGCCTGGAACGCGAAGGGCCGATGGTGATCGAGCGGGGGGAGGGCATCCATGTCTTCGACAATAGCGGCAAGCGCTACATCGAGGGCATGGCAGGGCTCTGGAGCGTCGCCGTCGGCTTCGGCGAGAAACGCCTGGTCGAGGCCGCGCGCAAGCAGCTGAGCCAGTTGCCCTACTACCACACCTTCTCGCAGAAGTCGCACGGGCCCGTTGCCGATCTGGCGGAGAAGCTGGTATCGCTGGCGCCCGTACCGATGTCTAAGGTCTATTTCGCCAATTCCGGGTCGGAGGCGAACGACACGGCGATCAAGCTCGTGTGGTACCGCTCGAACGCGCTCGGCAGACCTGAGAAGAAGAAGATCATCTCACGGATCAAGGGCTATCACGGCGTGACGGCGCTGAGCGCCAGTCTGACGGGTCTGCCCAACAATCATCGTTCCTTCGACCTGCCGTTCCCGAACATCCTGCACACGACCTGCCCGCACTATCGAACGGGAGCGGAACCGGGCCAGGACGAGCTTGCCTTCTCGCGTTGCTGCGCCGAGGAGCTGGAGGCCATGATCCTCGAGGAGGGACCGGAAACGATCGCCGCCTTCATCGGCGAACCAGTGATGGGCGCCGGCGGCGTCATCGTACCGCCGGAAGGCTATTGGGCGGCCATCCAGGAAGTGCTCGACCGCCACGACATCCTGCTCATCGCCGACGAAGTGATCTGCGGGTTCGGCCGGACCGGCAACATGTTCGGCTCGCAAACCTATGGGCTGCGTCCCGATATCATGACGGTCTCCAAGCAACTCTCCTCGTCTTACCAGCCGATCTCGGCGCTGATGATCAACGAGCGCGTCTTTGAGCCGATCGCTTGCGAGGCAGACCGGATCGGCGTGCTCGGCCACGGTTACACGGCAAGCGGCCATCCCGTCGCCGCCGCAGTTTCGCTGGAGAACCTGGCGATCATCGAGGAGCGCGATCTCGTCGGAAACGTGCGCCGGCTGGCACCACATTTTCTCGAGCGCCTCAACGCACTGGAGCGGCATCCCCTTGCCGTCGAAGCACGCGGTGTCGGGCTGATCGGGGCCCTGGAACTGGAGGCCGCCGACGGCGCGCCGACGGGAACGATGGGCGCCAGGGCGGCAGCCCTGTTGCAGAAGAACGGCCTGATTTCACGCAACATCGGCGACGCGATAGCCTTCTGCCCGCCGATGATCATCACCAGGACTGAGGTCAATGAGATGTTCGATATCGTCGAGCGCAGCCTCAAGGAACTGGCGGGTTCGTAGCGCGCAATCAAAGCCGCGTCCGTCACCGGACGGGCGCGGTAGTTCATTCGGTTCTTCCGGCGATCTTACCTAATCAAGTGCGTTAGGAAGCCATCATAATCAATTGTACGCGCTTCTTTTCCGAATCAATTTCGACATCGTTCCATCTACGTGCACCTGTCGTCGTGACGTATTCCTACGCCACATTGAGCGCCGCACTCATGGCGCTGATGCGGCAATACGCGGTCGAGCACGGCGCTGACGGGATCACGTCGAACGCTGTCAATGCCGATCGTATCCGAACCGGCCTCATGACAGACCAGATGGTCGAGGAGCGCAGCCGTACCCGCGGCATTTCGCCGGATGCCTACATGCGCGGGAACCTCGTCCATCGCGAGGTTGCCGCCAAGGATGTCGCCGACGCGTTCGTGCATCTCGCCAAGGCGCGCACCAGCACCGGCGCGGTCATCACTGTCGACAGCGGCAATGTCGCGGCCATGATGCGATAGAGTAGACCGAACACGAGCGCTGCGAAACGCGGCGCCCGTGACACCCGGTTGAGTGCCAAGTCGCTGCATGGAAACGTCGGGGCTACCGTCAGATTGGGTTCTCCAGATTGAATTGCCGCATCTCTTCGTCGTAGCCGAAGAGTTCCGCGTAGCGGCCCCATGAAATGACCGCACGCACCGTGTGTTCGGCGTTTTCCTCCGACATGTAGTCTTCGAGTTCCTCCGAGAAACGCGTGAACGGCGCGCGGTGGCTCGGGCGCTCGTCGAGCACCCGCCGGATGAGGGCGGCGAGCGGCACGTAAGCGAGAAGATGTTCAGCGAACAGGCGCTTGCGGGCATCAACCTCGGCGCCAGCGAAGTGTTGCCCAGCCTCCGTCAGCTTCACGTCTCCCTCTTCCAGTTCGGCAAATCGCATCAGTTGCAGCGTTTCGAGGATCGAAAATAGTTCGCCCGCCTCCATCTGAAGCGTCGACGTCAGATCGGGGAGATCGGCCCTACCGTCGTATGGCGGCAGGGCGAGCGCTTCCATCAGGCCGGCAAGCCGGTTGGTCGACAGGCGCGGTAGCGCCATGGCGATACCAACGCCGGCGAAACCGCTTGCGGCATGTTTCTCCATCTTTTCCTTCGGCGCACGCTGCGTCATCCGGGCATAGATGTCGTCGACCAATTGCCGGAAGGCTGGATCGAGCCGGTTACGCGGGTGGACGAGGTCGACCTTGATCTCGGCAGCAACGCGCCCCGGATTGGAGGAGAAGATCAGGATGCGATCGCACATGAGTACGGCCTCCTCGATGTTGTGCGTCACCATCAGGATCGATCTGATCGGTAGCCGCCCCTCGATCCAGAGGTCGATGAGGTCGGTGCGGAGCGTTTCCGCGGTCAGGACATCCAGCGCCGAGAAGGGCTCGTCCATGAGCATGAGGCGTGGATGCACGACGAGCGCCCGGGCAAAGCCGACGCGTTGGCGCATGCCGCCGGACAACTCCTTGGGATAGGCACTTTCGAAGCCGTCGAGGCCGATCAGGTCAATGGCATCGATCGCGCGTCGGCGCCGTTCGCCCGCAGGAACGCCAAGCGCCTCGAGCCCGAGCTCGACATTCTCGAGCACGCTCAGCCAGGGAAAGAGTGCGAAACTCTGGAACACCATCGCGACGCCTTCGCAGGGGCCGGTAACGGGCAGGCCGCGCCACAGTACCGTGCCGGTGGTTGGCGCGATCAATCCGGAAACGATACGCAACAGCGTCGACTTTCCGGAGCCTGAACGCCCAAGCAGTCCGACGATTTCACCTTCACCGATCGAGAGCGCGACGTCGTCGAGCGCGACAAGGTCGGGACTGTCGCTCTTGTGATAGATCTGGCGCACGCCTTCCAGTTCGACGAGCTTTTCGCTGGTGAGGTGGGTGCGGGGTTTTGTGATTTCGACCGAAGCCATGTGGGAAACCTCTCTCAGTCGAGACGCAGGTGGCGGCCGGCAAAGGCGTAGAGCGGACGCCAGAGCAGACGGTTGAACAGGATGACGAACAACGACATGACGGCAATGCCGAGCACGATGCGGGGATAGTCGCCCGCCTTGGTCGCTTCGGCGATGTAGGCGCCAAGGCCATGTGCCGTGAGCGTGGTATCACCCCAGCCAACGACCTCGGCGACGATCGACGCGTTCCAGGAACCGCCGCTCGCGGTGATCGCACCGGTCACGTAATAGGGGAAGATCCCCGGCAGGATGACCTTGCGCCACCAGTTCCAGCCATGGATGCGGAAGGTTGCCGCCGCCTCCTTGAGATCGTTCGGAAAGGCGCTCGCTCCGGCAATCACGTTGAAGAGGATGTACCACTGTGCGCCGAGCACCATCAGCGGCGACAGCCAGATGTCCGGGTTCAGCCCCAGGTGGACGATCCCGACGACGGCGAACGGAAAGACGATGTTGGCCGGGAACGCGGCCAGGAACTGCGCGAGTGGCTGGACGCGCTCGGCCACCCGCGGCCTCAGCCCGGCCCAGACACCGATCGGGACCCAGATCAGTGTGGCAAGCGCCATCAGGACGATGACGCGCAGCATGGTCAGAAGCCCGAGCCCCAGCACCAATGCAACATCGCGGAAGGCAAGCTCGGTTCCGATGAAGCGGGCAATCAGCCAGAATGCATAAGCCGAAACGAGTGCGACGAGCGCAAGCCAGACGCGATCCCCGAAAGCCGTCGCCTTGGCCCCGTGGAGTTGGGGCGGCAGGACGGAGGGGATTGCAAGGCGCTGCTGCGGCAGGCGGGCGAAGAGCATTCCGACAGGCGCAAGCAGAATTTGAAACAACTGCGTTCTGCGAACCACATCCAGCAGCCATGAGCGGGGCGCCATTCCGCTTGCCGAAAGTTCGACGCGAAACTTGTCGCTCCAGGCTACAAGTGGGCGGAACAGCAATTGATCGTAGATGAGGATCACCGCAAGCATGGTCGTCACCGCCCAACCGACTGCGGCAAGGTCTTGTTGCGCGATGGCGAGCGCGACATAGGAGCCTATGCCCGGCAGGGTGACGGTCGTGTGGCCGACTGAAATTGCTTCCGACGCGACGACGAAGAACCACCCGCCCGACATCGACATCATCGTGTTCCAGACAAGGCCCGGCATCGAAAACGGGACCTCAAGGCGCCAGAAGCGCTGCCATGCAGAAAGACGGAAGCTGCGTGCTGCCTCATCCAGGTTGCCCGGGACGGTCTTCAGCGACTGATAGAAGCTGAAGGTCATGTTCCAGGCCTGGCTGGTGAAGATGGCGAAGATTGCTGCTAGCTCCACACCGAATACGTTCCCGGGGAAAAGGGACATGAACCCGAGAACGGTGAAAGACAGAAATCCCAGCACGGGCACTGACTGGAGGATGTCGAGGAGCGGGATCAAAACCAGCTCGGCACGGCGGCTCTTGGCCGCGAGCGCCCCGTAGACGAAGGTGAAGGCCAGGGAGGCGGCGATCGCCGCCAGCATGCGCATGGTGGTGCGCAAAGCGTATTCCGGCAGTATGGCCGGATCGAGAGAAACGGGCGAGGCCGCAAGGGAAGAGAGCGGCGCGAGCGTCTCGTGTCCACCGCGAATGATGAGAATAAGGCTGCCGAAAAGCAGGCCGAATGCAAACGCATCCCATAGATTGGGTGCATAGCGATACCGGCGAACGGCTTCCATGGCGGGATGATGCATGGTCATTTTGACAGCTCGTCCTATCGAATGAGAACAAGTCCATGCCTGGTGGCGCCGTGTCCTGGCGTCACAGTTCTATTCGGTCCTCGCGGTCGGCAAACCGAGGGGCGGGCTGGTGAATGCGGAAGGTTTGCGACCGCATGGCTCACCTTTCAATCCCGAGCCTGCCTGCTGGGACCGGTGAACCGGACGCGAAAGGTCAGGTCCGCAGGAGCGCGGGCAGGCTGTCTCTAGGTCGACTGCTGGAACCGTCCATCTCGGCAACAATCCTTGCGTGCTTTCTGAACTTCTTGCCGATTGTGCGCCGCACGCAGCCATAGTCAAGTTGTTAAATTGACGCGAAAAATTGGCCGCTCGACGCCGCCGGGCACACGAAGGGCGTGAGGCGAGGGCGGGCATCGCTTCAGGTGTTGCTGGCTTTGTCTTGGTTCGCCCGGATCTAATAGATCCATGATTAGCCAGATGGTGGACGGGCGTGTGTCGGCGATGCGCGCCTGCGAAGCCTGTTTGGTTACGCCCACCAATCTGAGCCCACATCGGCCGGATAGCGGCTACTGATGAGCCGCCCAGTCGGCCTTTGCGATAACGGGTTCATTCTTCTCTGAATGCGCGCATCATCTGGTCTGTGAATGGTTTGCTGATGTAGGAGATAGCGGTTCGTTCGTCGGTCTGGACGAAGACTTCGACGGGCATGCCTGGCATGAGCTTGCGGTTGCCGAGCCTTTCGATCGGGTCGGTGATTTCGACGGTTGCGAGG